>JBOHHD010000228.1:0-3340 GCA_050700515.1 Pseudonocardiaceae bacterium | reverse complement strand
GTGAGCTCGAGCTCGAGGCCGAAGGTCTGGCTCTCCTCGACGGTGATGACGCCTTCCTTGCCGACCTTGTCCATCGCCTCGGCGATGATCTCGCCGACGGTGGCGTCTGCGGCGGAGATCGACGCGGTCGCGGCGATCTGCTCCTTGGTCTCGACGTCCTCCGCGACGATCACCAGCGGCTTGTTGGACTGCATGACCTTCTCCAGCAGTGGGAGCAGGTCCTTCACCGACGAGATCTTCGAGGCGACCAGCAGGACGTAGGGGTCCTCGAGCACGGTCTCCATGCGCTCGGGGTCGGTGACGAAGTAGGGCGAGATGTAGCCCTTGTCGAAACGCATACCCTCGGTGAGCTCGAGCTCGAGGCCGAAGGTCTGGCTCTCCTCGACGGTGATGACGCCTTCCTTGCCGACCTTGTCCATCGCCTCGGCGATGAGCTCGCCGATGGCCGGGTCAGCGGCGGAGATCCCGGCGGTGGCCGCGATCTGCTCCTTGGTCTCGACCTCCTTGGCCGAGTTCAGCAGCTGCTCGGAGATGGCCTCGACGGCCTTCTCGATGCCCCGCTTGAGCGCCAGCGGGTTGGCTCCGGCTGCGACGTTGCGCAGGCCCTCGCGCACCAGCGCCTGGGCCAGCACGGTGGCGGTGGTGGTGCCGTCCCCCGCGACATCATCGGTTTTCTTGGCAACTTCCTTGACGAGCTCGGCCCCGATCTTCTCCCAGGGGTCCTCCAGCTCGATCTCCTTGGCGATGCTCACACCATCGTTGGTGATGGTGGGAGCACCCCACTTCTTCTCCAGGACGACGTTGCGGCCCTTGGGGCCCAAGGTCACCCTGACGGCGTCGGCGAGCTGATTCATCCCGCGCTCAAGACCGCGGCGGGCCTCCTCGTCGAACGCGATCATTTTGGCCATTGCGGTGTGGTCCTCCGGTCATGGGCGCCGCGAAACCGCGGCAAGGACACAGTGCTCGGCCAGGCTCGGTGCCCGCGACGGACGTCCGGCTTCCACCGGACTCACCGTCCCGACCTCAGTGTTGTGACAGGTGGTGTAGCTATGACGTGTGGTGCAGCACTGGCACTCGACGGACTCGAGTGCCAATGCCGTGTTTAGCACTCACACCCTGCGAGTGCAAGCGAAGCCCGCCGCGAGGAGGCGACCTCAGGATGGGGGCGCCCCCGCTCAACCGAGGCTGAGCGCGATGACCAGCACGATCAGCAGGATCACTCCCGCCAGCGCCAGCACCACGGGAACGACCCAGCGATTGGGGCGGCCGCCGCTGGTGAAGGGCGCCGGTTGGGCGGGCAGCGGGTTGCGCAGCCGCATCGGCTGGCCCGGTGGGGGGATCTGCCGGCCCGACGGGGGGATCGAACCCGGGACACCGCGGACCGGCGGCGCCTGGGGGCGACTCGCCGGACCGGAGGAGCCGGGTCGCGCGGTGGTCTGGCTCGTGACGGCAGGCGGGCGCGGCATGGGAGCTCCGCGCTGGCTGGGCCAGCCGATGAGCGAAGCGCGGGCGGCCGCGACGATCTCGCGGCAGCTGCCGAAGCGGGCCGCGGGATCCCGGGACATCCCTCGGCGAATCACGTCATCGAACGGGCGGGGCAGCGGAGCCAACGCGCTCGCCGCCGGTATCGCCGCACCGAGGTGGCCTTGGATCACCTCGGAAACCGTGCCCCGATACGGTGCCCGGCCGGTAAGGCAGGCGAACAGCACGCAGGCCAGCCCAGTCTGATCGGTGCGCGGGTCCACCGGCGCACCACGCAGGTGCTCGGGCGCGGCGTAGGTGGGGGAACCGAGAAAATCGCCCGAGGAGGTGCGGTGTCCGGTGGCACCTCGGCGGGTCAACCCGAAATCGGCTAGGTAAGCATGTTCGTAGCCGGCCGACTCGCGGGTGGTCACCAGCACATTGGCCGGCTTGACGTCGAGATGCACCAGGCCCCGGGCGTGCACCGAATCCAGCGCATCGGCGACCTGGCCGAGCAGCGCCAGCGCCCGGGGGGGCGCCAGCGGTCCCTCCTTGATCAGAGTTGCCAGGTCGGAGCCCTCGACGTAACGCATCGCGATGTAGAGCAGCCCCTCGGTCTCGCCGAAGTCGTAAAGCGGCACGACGTGGGAGTGATCGATCGCCGAGGTGTTGCGGGCCTCGTCGGTGAAGCGCTCCCGGAATTCCGGGTCGCCGCTGAGGTGCTCGGCCATGACCTTGAGGGCCACCTTGCGACCCAACCGGACGTCAGTCGCGCGGTACAGCACGCTCATCCCGCCCTTACCGATCACCCCGTCGACCCGGTAATGGCCGAGACGGCGCCCGGTGAGGTCGTCAGACACGGTGCCGGAGCCTAGCCTCGCCACCGACTGTCAACTTCGCTGCGCCAGACCACCGGCGTGCAGCCAGGAGATGAGCCTGCGGGGATTACGGGTCTGGGTGAGTACCTGGCCGGGTCCGGCAAAGTCGAAGACCAGGCCCTCGCCGCTGCGCATCGACTGCCCCATTCCCTGGCTGATCGGCCGGATCCGGGCCTGCACCACGTCGGCGTAGCCCACTACATGTCCGGTGTCGACGGTGAGGTACTCCCCTGCCGCCAGACTCAGCACGTCAAGCGCACCGTAGCAACACACCACCACCCGGCCCACACCCGCGGCGTGTACCAGGAAGCCGCTCTGGCCGCCGAACAGTGCCCGAAACCCGCTCCACTTGTCCGCCAGCTCCACCCCGGTCTCCGAGGCCAACCAGCACCCTCGGCTGAGGCACCAGCCCGGCGGGGTGTTCAGTTCGATCACATGCAGGTCTCCCGGCAGAGCCGGGGCGACGTCCACCCAACCGCCGCGGGCGGGGGCACTGTAGGTGTACACCAGCTCCGACTCAGCACCCAGCGCCGCGCGGGCCAGCGACGTGAGCAGGGCACCCTGCGGGCGAGCCGCGACGCCGACTCCGTAGCTGGTCGCCAGCATCGCCCCGGCCTCCACCCGCACCGACTCGCCGGGCGCGAGGCCCAACCGAGCCACTCCGAACGACTGCATGTGCCGCGTGTGCACCTGCACCCTGCCACCACCCTCCTGTCACCCCCTCCTGGGCACCTCACCAGGAGCGCGAGTCTGGCAGGTGGCCGGCAGGTACCCACCTCGGCCGCAGGCCGCGTACCCGGGAAGGCAGGATGCGCAAGTGACCAGTACCGAAAGACCTCGATCTGTCGACGAGCACAGCCAGGTGGTGGCCGCCCTGCTGGCCGCCACCCCGGTCGTTCGGTTACCCCTGCTGGAGTGCGCCGGACTGGCCCTGGCCGAACCCGTCACCGCGCCGCTGCCGCTGCCGCCGTTCGACAACTCCGGCATGGACGGCTACGCGG
>JBOHHD010000227.1:0-7765 GCA_050700515.1 Pseudonocardiaceae bacterium | reverse complement strand
GTGTCAGAGCACTCAACGCCACTCACGGGTGGAACGCTCAACGCCGCTCACAAGGCCCCGGTCAGGTATCGCTGCAGGTTGGGGGCGATGGCGGTCACGACCGTGTCGTGGTCGGCGGAGGCCAGCGGTTCGAGGCGGATCACATACCTGATCATGCCCAGCCCCGCGATCTGGGTGCCGCACAGCGCCGCGCGCAGTTCGGGGGCGTCGGGGGCCACCGTGGAGACGACCCTGCCGAAGATGACCCGGCTGACGAACTCGCGCATCATTCGTGCCGCCTGCTCGTGGCTGGCCACACTGCGCATCAGCGCGGTCAGCGCGCCACCTCCGTTGGCATCCCAGACCGACAGGAAGGTACGCAGAATCCGCTCGGCGAGCTGCTCGGGATCCCCCGCAAGGAGCCGGGGGATGATCTCGTCGGGGTTGACCGGGATCTCCATCGCGGCGACGAACAGCCCGTCCTTGCTGCCGAACCAGTGGTTGACCATCGCCGGGTCCACTCCGGCCCGCTGTGCGATCGCCCGTACGGTGGCTCCTTCGTAGCCTCGCTGGGTGAACTCGATCCGGGCGGCATCGAGCAACGTCCTGCGAGTGTCCTCGCCGGCGGGACGGCGCCCACGGGGCCGACCGCCGCGAGGGGAGTTCGTCATGCCGATACCTCTTTTCAACGAGTGATGAAAAGGTACGCCCGGACGTGATACGCCGTCCACGGCGGGCAGCATGGCACGGGCAGCGGGGACCCCGGGCAGAATGAGGCCATGGCCAGCATCGTCGACAGGGGATTCACCGCGTCTCGATCCGCCGACAGCGGGATCGGGCAGCTGCGGCCGGACCGGGTGCAGTTCCGCGAGCTGGCGGCCGGCCGCCGGGTGATCCCGGTGACCCGCACCCTGCTCGCCGACGGTGAGACCCCGCTGGGGGTGTATCGCAAGCTCACCGAAGGCCGCCCGGGCACCTTTCTGCTCGAATCGGCGGAAAACGGCTCGTCCTGGTCACGCTGGTCATTCATCGGAGTGCGCAGCGTCGCCACGCTCACCGAGGCCGGTGGTCAGACGGTCTGGCGGGGCACGCCGCCGGTGGGACTTCCCGGGGTGGACGCGCCGTGGGTGGGCACGCCGTTGGAGGCGCTGCGGGAGACCATCGCGGCGCTGCAGACCGAGCCGTTGCCCGACCTGCCCCCGTTGACCGGCGGGATGGTCGGCTACCTCGGCTATGACGCCGTCCGGCGGCTGGAGCGGCTGCCCGCCCTGGCCGTCGACGACCTGCGGGTACCGGAACTGGTGATGCTGCTGGCCAGCGATCTGGCCGCGTTGGATCACCACGAGGGCACGGTGACGTTGATCGCGAATGCGATCAACTGGGACGGCTCCCCGCGGCGGGTCGACGAGGCATACGACGAGGCGGTGGCCCGGCTCGACGTCATGACCGCGCAGCTGTGCACCTCGGCACCGCCCAGCGCCGCGGTGTTCACCCGGCCCGCACCCGATTTCCTGCGCCGCCGCAGCCACGAGCAGCACTGTGCCGCGGTCGAGGCCGCCAAGGAGGCCATCCGCGCCGGCGAGGCCTTCCAGGTGGTGATCTCGCAGCGGTTCGAGATGACCACCGAGGCCGACCCGTTGGACGTCTACCGGGTGCTGCGTACCACCAACCCCAGCCCGTACATGTACCTGCTCACGTTGGAGGAGTTCAGCATCGTCGGCTGCAGCCCCGAGGCGCTGGTGACGGTGCGGGATGGGCGAGTCACCACCCATCCGATCGCGGGTACCCGCCCGCGCAGTGCCGACCCCGACGAGGACGCCTGGCTGGAGAAGGACCTGCTGGTCGACGAAAAGGAGCGCGCCGAGCACCTCATGCTGGTCGACCTCGGCCGCAACGACGTGGGCCGGGTCTGCCGGCCCGGCTCGGTACACGTCACCGACTTCTTCCGCGTCGAGCGCTACAGCCACGTCATGCACCTGGTCTCGACGGTGACCGGAGAGCTGGCGCCGGGACGAACCGCATACGACGCGGTGGCGGCCTGCTTCCCGGCCGGAACGCTGTCCGGCGCGCCCAAGCCGCGGGCGATGGAGCTCATCGAGGAACTCGAGCCCACCCGGCGCGGCGTTTACGGCGGAGTGGTCGGCTACCTGGACTTCGCCGGGGACGCCGACACCGCGATCGCCATCCGCACCGCCGTGGTGCGGGACGGAGTGGCGTACGTGCAGGCGGGCGGGGGCATCGTGGCGGATTCGGACCCGGTGGCCGAGGACGCCGAATGCCTGAACAAGGCCGGCGCGGTGTTGGCTGCCATCGCTGCGGCGGGCACCTTGCGGGTTGCCGTCAACGACGGGGCGGGACCGGTCCCGGCGTGACCCGTCCCGGGCCGGCGGACCGCCGGGCACTGGTGGCAGCGGTGTTCCTGCTGCTCACGGCTGCGGCGGCGCTCGGCGGGTCGGCGGCGGCGGGCTGGGCCCGGGTGTGGTTCCAGGTGCCGCTACGAGGTGGCGTCGCGGTGCGCGTGGACGGTTCCGACCTGTGGCCCGCGCTCGGTCCGTTGGCGCTGCTGGTGCTGACCGTAGTGGCCGTCGTCCTGGCGACAGGTGGGTGGGTTCGCCGCCTGCTGGGCGTGCTGCTGCTGGGTACGGCGCTGGTCCCGGCGCTGGGCGTGGTGCGATGGACTCAGCAGCGCGAGCTCCTCGGCGCTGCGACGGCGGCCGGCGAGCTACCCGCCCGGTCGGTCCCGGACGGGACGGTCACTCTGCTGCCCGGGGGGCCCGTGCTGGCGGTGATCGGGACGGTACTCATCGCCGGGGCAGGTGTCCTGTTGCTGAGGCGTGGTCACCGAATGCCCCGGATGGGCCGCCGTTACCGGGCTCGGGCCGGCTTGGAGCCCACCCGGTCGGGGCCTACGGTGGGGATGCCCCCGAGTTCGGGATCCTCGGGGTCGGTACCCACACCGTCGGTACCCCCGGCGTCCCACGAGTGGTGGGAGCGAATCGATGCGGGTGAGGATCCCACGGCGCTGGGCGACCCCCGGTGACAAGGTGTACAGCGGGCCGGAGCTAGCATCGACACCCGGCCGTTCACGGCGCGGAAGGGGAGAGGATTGAGCGTGCTAGAGGCGATCCTCGACGGGGTCAGAGCTGATCTCGCGCACCGCGAGGCCGCTATCGGGTTCGAGGAGATCAAGCGACGTGCCGCTACGGCGACAGCCCCCCTCGATGCTCTGGCCGCCCTGCGAGGCTCGGGTATCGGTGTCATCGCCGAGGTGAAGCGTTCCAGCCCGTCGCGGGGGCTGTTGGCCGACATCCCGGATCCGGCTGCGCTCGCCGCCGACTACGCCGGCGCGGGCGCCCGAA
The DNA here is from genome assembly GCA_050700515.1 of Pseudonocardiaceae bacterium. GTDB lineage: Bacteria > Actinomycetota > Actinomycetes > Mycobacteriales > Pseudonocardiaceae. The sequence continues at coordinate 4,427 of JBOHHD010000227.1, read as the reverse complement.
TGATCAGCGTCCTGACCGAGGGTAGGCAGTTCGGTGGTTCGTTGGCCGACCTCGATGCGGTTCGGGCCGTGGTGGACATTCCGGTGCTCCGCAAGGACTTCATCGTCAGTCCCTATCAGGTGCACGAGGCCAGGGCACACGGTGCCGACGTGGTACTGCTCATCGTCGCCGCTCTGGAGCAGAACGCCCTGGTCGCGCTCGTCGACCGGGTCGAATCGCTGGGCATGACCGCGCTGGTCGAGATCCACACCGCCGAGGAGGCCGATCGCGCGCTGGAGGCCGGCGCCAAGCTCATCGGAGTCAACGCCCGGGACCTGCACACCCTGAACGTGGATCGCGAGGTGTTCGGCAAGATCGCGCCAGGGCTGCCCGGCGACGTGCTGCGGGTCGCCGAGTCCGGGGTCCGCGGCCCTTCGGACCTGCTGTCCTACGCCAGGGCGGGCGCCGATGCGGTGCTCGTCGGTGAGGGCCTGGTGACCAGCGGCGATCCCCGGGCCGCGGTGATCCAACTGGTCACCGCCGGCTCGCATCCCGCCTGCCCGAAGCCGGCACGGTGAGCGCCCCGGTGGGCGTCCAACCGATCGTGCCGGATGCCCGTGGGCATTTCGGCCCTTACGGCGGGCGGTTCGTCCCCGAGGCGCTCATCGCGGCCCTCGACGAACTCACCACCGCCTACACCGACGCCCGGTCCGACCCGGAGTTCACCGCCCGGCTGGACGGCCAGCTCGCCGACTACACCGGTCGGCCCTCGCCGATCACCGAGGCGAGCAGGCTCGCCGAGCACGCGGGCGGGGCGCGGATCCTGCTCAAGCGTGAAGACCTCAACCACACCGGATCCCATAAGATCAACAACGTGCTGGGTCAGGCGTTGCTGACCAAGCGGATGGGTAAGCCGCGGGTGATCGCGGAGACCGGCGCCGGTCAGCACGGCGTGGCCACCGCCACCGCCTGCGCCCTGCTCGGGCTGGACTGCGTGGTCTACATGGGCGAAGTCGACACCGAACGCCAGGCGCTCAACGTCGCTCGGATGCGGTTGCTCGGCGCCGAGGTGGTGCCGGTGAAGACCGGTTCCCGGACCCTCAAGGACGCCATCAACGAGGCCTTGCGGGATTGGGTGACCAACGTCGACACCACTCACTACCTGCTCGGCACGGTCGCCGGACCGCATCCCTTCCCGGTGATGGTGCGCGATTTTCACCGGGTCATCGGGGTGGAGGCACGCGCGCAGGTGCTGGCGCGCTACGACCGGCTGCCTGATGCGGTGGCCGCTTGCGTCGGTGGCGGCTCCAACGCGATCGGCATCTTCCACCCCTTCCTCGACGACCCCCAGGTGCGCCTGGTCGGCTTCGAGGCGGCAGGTGACGGAGTGGACTCGGGCAGGCACGCCGCGACGTTGTCCGCCGGGGAGCCCGGGATGCTGCACGGCGCGCTGTCCTACCTGTTGCAGGACGGCGACGGGCAGACCGTGGAGACGCACTCGATCTCGGCCGGGCTGGACTACCCCGGGGTGGGTCCCGAGCACTCCTGGCTCAAGGACACCGGTCGGGCCGAGTACCGGCCGATCACCGACGCCCAGGCGATGGATGCCTTTCAGCTGCTCTCTCGTACCGAGGGGATCATCCCGGCGATCGAGTCGGCGCATGCGGTGGCGGGAGCGCTGCAACTCGGTGCGGAGCTGGGGGAGGACGCCCTGCTCCTGGTGAACCTGTCCGGTCGAGGCGACAAGGACGTGAACACCGCGGTCACCTGGTTCGGTCTGCTGGACGGAGCGCAGCCGTGAGCGCCCGGCTGGCGCCGCTGTTCGAGGCCTGCCGCGCCGAACACCGTGCTGCGCTGATCGGCTACCTGCCCGTCGGCTACCCCACCGTGGAAGGCTCGCGTGGTTTGTTCACCGCCATGCTGGACGGCGGCTGCGATCTGGTCGAGGTGGGCGTGCCCTATTCCGACCCCGTGCTGGACGGGCCGACCATCCAGACCGCCGCAGAGGCCGCCCTGCGCGGTGGGCTGCGGCTACGGGACGTGTTCTCGGTGGTGGAGTCGCTTGCCGCAGCTGGCGGGCGGGTGTTGGTGATGACCTACTGGAACCCGGTGCATCGCTACGGGGTGAACGCCTTCGCCCGCGACCTTGCCGCCGCCGGCGGACTCGGCGTCATCACCCCCGATCTGATTCCCGACGAAGCAGACGACTGGCTGGCTGCAGCGCAGGCCCATGACCTGGACCGGATCTTCCTGGTGGCCCCGTCATCGACCGACCAGCGGCTGGCCAGCACCATGGCGGCGACCCGCGGCTTTCTCTACGCGAGCTCTCTCATGGGAGTGACCGGCGCCCGTGACGTGGTGAGCAGCGCCGCCTCGGAGCTGGTGGGTCGGGCACGTAGGTACGCGCAGCAACTGCCGGTAGGGGTCGGGCTCGGGGTGCGCAACGGCGCCCAGGCCGCCGAGGTGGCGGCCTTCGCCGACGCGGTGATCGTCGGGTCGGCCTTCGTGACCGCTGCGGAGCAGGGCGAAATCGGGGTTCGCGCGCTGGCTGCCGACCTCGCGACCGGGGTGCGCCGACCCGCCGCACAACCTGCCTGACTCACCTTCTACGGTTCGACACCGCTACCTCGGCAGGAGGCATGCTGCTACTGACCGTCACGATTGGGCGCGGATGGCCGGGTCGAATGCGGTCACCAGTTCGCGGGCATAGGCGGTGAGGTCGAACTCGGGATCGCGAGCGAGTTCGGCCAAGGCGCCATCGATGGCATGGCGGAGCGCCACCGCCATCGCGCGGGTGTCGAATTGCCGTAGCTCGCCGCTGGCTTGCCCCTGTTCGAGCAACGCGATCAACCTAGCGCGTCCGGCGGCGGGCTCGGGGCGCACCTCATCGAGGCGCGCCCCGGTGGCGAAGCGATGCTGCGCGGCGATCTCCATCGCGGCGCGGACCAGCGTCGGATGCTCGGCATGGGGGATAGGCGCCGACTGCCACGAGCTGACTGGGCCAGCCCCCCCGCCGTGGCGCCGGTGCCGACCGAGCGCAGATCAACCATCTCGGCGCGCTGTCCAGCCTGTCGTTTGAGCCCGGTGACCGCTTCCGGGGTGCCGAACATGGCCAGCTCGGTGGTCACCCCGAACACCTTTGGGTCCAGCCGACGGACAAGCCGGCGGGAGGCGACCTCCCGAGCGGCTGGGTGCTCAGTTGCCCGGATACCGTGTCGAGCGTGCGTACCGGGATGCTGCTCGCCACGATTCCCAGTCCAGCCCAGGGCATCTGGTATCTGGGACCGGTACCGATCCGGGCCTACGCGCTGTGCATCATCGCTGGCGCCGTGGCCGCGATCTGGTGGGGCGAACGTCGGTGGCGAGCCCGGGGCGGGGAGCCGGGGACGGTCACCGACGTCGCGGTGTGGGCGGTCCCCTTCGGTCTGCTGGGTGGGCGGCTCTACCACGTAGCCACCGACTGGCCGAAGTACTTCGGTCCCGGCGCCGATCCGATCGACGCGTTGAAGATCTGGCAGGGCGGGCTGGGCATCTGGGGAGCGATCGCGTTCGGCGGCATCGGGGCCTGGATCGCGTGCCGTCGCCGGGGTATCCCCTTGCCTGCGCTGGCCGACGCGGTCGCCCCGGGCATTGTCGCCGCGCAGGCGATCGGCCGGTTGGGCAATTGGTTCAATCAGGAGCTCTACGGCGGTCCCACCACGCTGCCCTGGGGGCTGGAGATCCGTGAGCGGGTTGATCCCACCACCGGTATGATCGATCCGCTTGGCGGGATCGCCCAGGGCCTCCCGCTGGAGATCGTGCACCCCACATTCCTCTACGAACTGCTGTGGAACCTCGGCGTCGCTCTCCTCGTCGTCTGGGTCGATCGGCGTTTCCGGCTCGGCCACGGTCGGGCGTTCGCGCTCTACGTGGCGGGCTACACCGCGGGTCGGTTCTGGATCGAGTTGCTACGCACCGACACCGCCACCATGGTGTTCGGTCTGCGCATCAACGTGATCACTGCGGCCGTCGTGTTTCTTGGGGCGGTGTGTTACCTGCTACTGGCTCGTCGGGGCCGGGAGGATCCGGATGCTTTTCGGGGCAATGCCGCTGGCCCGTCCGGGCCAGCTGAGCAGACCGTAGGGGATCCGTTGACTTCCGAGCGAAGTGCGGCAGGCGGCGCAGGATCGCACGACGGTGGCGGGTGAGGGTTGGATGAATCCCGAGCAGTCCGACTCCGATGCCGATCAGGTCGGCCAGTATGTCGAATACCGATCCCGACCGATGCAGCGGCGCCACAGCTTGTATCACTTCCGACAGCACCGCGTAGCCGACCAGCCCCGCTACCAGTAGCCACCCGCGTACCGGCAACCGTCGACCCGTGCCTGTTAGCAGCGCGAACAAGGCGATGTGGACCACATCGTCGGACCACCACGGGCCCTCGGGGGTCTGGGTGCCTGGAGTGAAGA
>JBOHHD010000226.1:0-3055 GCA_050700515.1 Pseudonocardiaceae bacterium | reverse complement strand
GTCGGGATCTCACCGAATTCACGCCGCGCTTGCGCTCGCTGGACCAGGTGGGGGAGATGACCGTGCGAGGCTGGGATGCGATGCAGAAAAAAGTAATCGTCGGTGCCGCGAAAACAGGCCAGGAGTCCACCACGATGGGTGGCAAGGCATCGGGACCGCGGCGGACCGGCCGAGCCTTCGGGAAGGCCGACGCCACCAGCGTGGACGTTCCGGTGCGGACCAAGGCACGCGCAGATCAGATGGCTCACGGCCGGTTCGACGCCATGGCGTTGACCTACATTCAGTGCGAGGCGGTGTGTGCGGGGCATCCGCAGCTGCACGCGGGCACCGTGGTTGACATCCAGGGCGCGGGCAACACTTTCAGCGGTACTTACTATCTAGCGTCCGTGACCCACACGGTGACTCCGAGCGACGGTTACCGGACCCATCTCGATGTGCGGAGGAATGCGGCATGACGAGTGTGTTCAGCCAGCTTACGACGCCCGCCGAGATGGACGGCCGCTGCTACGGCGTGTCATTCGGGATCGTCACGAACAACAAGGATCCCGATGGGCTCGGCCGGGTCAAGGTCAAGCTTCCCTGGTTGGCCGACGACGTGGAGAGCACCTGGGCGCGGGTCGCGACGCCGATGGCCGGGGCGGGGCGGGGCTGCTACTTCCTGCCCGAGGTCGACGACGAGGTGTTGATCGCTTTCGAGCACGGCAGCCCCGAGTTTCCCTACGTCCTGGGTGGGCTGTGGAACGGCAAGGACAAGCCCCCGGCGTCCAACAGCGACGGCAAGAACGATGTACGTGTGATCAAATCGCGCAGCGGGCACGTGATCCGGCTGACCGATACCGACAACTCAGAGCAGATCGAGATCATCGACAAGAGCACCAAGAACAGCATCGTGATCAGCACGAAAGACAACAAAATCACGATAACCGCCGAAGCGGACATTGTCATCCAGTCCACGAACGGCAAGCTCCAATTGAGTGGAAAAGGTGTCGAGATCACTTCGAAGGCAGAGGTGAAGATCGAGGCAAGCGCCAACCTGGCGATGAAGTCCAACGGCCAGTTGAACATCAAGGGCCAACTCGTCAACATCAATTGAAGGAGGTGGTGAAAATGGGGCAACCTGCGGCGAAGCAAGGAGACCGGATCGTCGGCACCGACATTCATATTGTCATGGTTCCCGCCCCACCGGCCCCGCCCGTGCCGACGCCGTTGCCGCATCCGTTCACCGGTTTGATCAACGGTGGGCTCAGTTCCGATGTCAACATCATGGGCAAGCCGGCCGCGGTGCTGGGCAGCACCGCGGCCAACACCCCACAGCACCTGCCGACGCCGCCGGGTACCACCTTCCAGAAACCACCCGCCAACAAGGCCACGATCCAGCGCGGCAGCCAGACCGTGATGATCAACGGAAAGCCGGCGGCACGAACCGGTGATGCCGCGTTGACGTGCAATGACCCGTCCGATCTCCCCTCCGGCACAGTGCTGGCCCTCGGCACCGTGATGATCGGATGAGCGCCGCGATGGAGCACGGATTTCTCGGTAGCGGCTGGGCCTTTCCGGTGCGGCTGGACGAGCGCCAGGACGGGGGCACCACGGTGAGCGCCGCCGTGCGGATGACGGCCAGTGGTGAGGAGGCCATCCGCCAGTCGATCTGGATGATTCTCAGTACCGCGCGCGGTGAACGCGTGATGCGCCCCGATTTCGGCTGCGGCATCCACGACTTCGTCTTTGCCGTGCACAATGCGGGCACCGCCAACACGATCTGCGGGGCCGTGCGCGAGGCACTGGCCAACTGGGAGCCGCGCATCGACGTGCTGGACGTCTCCGCGGTGCCCGACACCTCGGCTTCCGGCGCCTCGGCGCCGAACCGGTTACTCATCGAGATCAACTACCAGGTACGGTCGAGTAACAGCCGGTTCAACCTGGTCTACCCCTTCTCCCTGACATGACCGCCCATCCGCCGCCCATCGACCCACGGGACCGGCTCACCCTCATCGAGCAGACCACCTCGCTCGCGCGGCGCTACACCGATTGGCGCCCGCGACCTGACGGCTCCCCCGATGCCGGACAAGCGCTGATCGGCATTGTCGCCCGGTTCGCCGAACTGGTCGTGCAGCGCATCAACCGGGCGCCGGAGCGCAACTACCTCGCCTTTCTCAATCTGATCGGCACCCACCCGCTGCCGCCGCTGCCCGCGCGCGTGCCGTTGACCTTCAGCCTCGCCGAGCGCAGCCCGGCCGATGCCGTGGTCCCCGCCGGTACCCAGGTCGCCGCCGCACCCCTGGAGGGCGCGGAGGACGAGGTCGTCTTCGAGACCGAGCGACCCTTGGTGGTCACCCGCACCCAGCTGCGGGCCGTCGTCGTCGGCGACGCCGAGAACGATACCTACAGTGATCGTTACCGACAGGCGACGGGTCAGGACGCCGATCCGTTCGCGGCCTTCGTGGGTACGCAGCTGGTACCGCATCAGTTGTTCGTCGCCTGCGACCCGGTGCTCGCCAGTCCGGGTGAGAAGGACATCACGCTGGTACTCGCCACATCGGGTGGCGCGCACTTGGCGAGTTGGCCGATCTCCTGGGCGTACTGGGACGGCACCGGGTGGCAGCCCGCAAACAGCCGGGCGTCGGCGCGGGACGGTGCCTGGCGAGTGACGCTCGCCGAGCTGCCGCAACTGCCCTCCCGCGAGGTGAACGGGATATCCGCCCGCTGGGTGCGCGCGCAGCTGGACATGGCGTTGCCGCCCGGAAAGTCTGGACTCGCGCCGGAGTCGGTCGCGGTGGGCGGCCGAGCCCCGCAGGACGAGGTGGCCGGGCTGTCCCCGTTCGGGGAGACCAGCCAGGTCAAGTGGTTCTACCTCAGCGCAGACGAGGTGATCGCCACCGGTGGCGCGACCGCGCGGCTCAGCGTGGTGCTGGCCCGTCCCGGGGTGGCGCGCAACCCGGCCACCCCGGTCCAGCTGGTGTGGTCCTACAAGGTGGGCAGCGAGTGGAAGGACCTGGGACGGTCGAGCTCCCAGACCACCCGGCTCGGTCCCTTGGACAGCGCCGCTTTCCTGGAC
>JBOHHD010000225.1:0-7025 GCA_050700515.1 Pseudonocardiaceae bacterium | reverse complement strand
ATCGGGTGCTCTCTGACCGGCGTGCTCGGCGGGGGTTGCCTGCGTTGTTCGTCGAGAACAACGCTGACGCATTCCGGATGGCGATGACGGCCAGTGTATAGTGCTAGTTCTTCTCCAGCTTCCTGAGGATGGCATGAACGGACTCGGTGCTCTCCTCGCGACCCAGGGCCTTAGCCCGGAGCAGATCCATTGTATGCACAGCGCGTCGGCCAGCTTATCGACAGTGTCCGCTCCCGTTGACCGAAGCCCTGCGGCTACTGCTACCTCTGGCCTAGGGACCTTGCTCGGTGAGTCTGGTGATGGCGGCCAAGGGTATCGGCAGCCAGTGCGGGCGGTTGTGGTGTTCGTACCCGACTTCGTAAACGACCTTCTCCAGTTCGAAGGCGCGCAGCAGGACGGCCTGTTCCCGGGGATGGGACGCGACTTGCGCGTAGCCGTCGCAGAACGCGTCCTGATTGCGGGTGACCCATTCCACCGCCACCGCGGCGCGTTGCTGCGGCTCCGCTTCGAGGTGGTTGGCGGCGTAGTCGAAGGACCGCAGCATCCCGGCGACGTCGCGCAGGGGGGATGCGAAGGCGATCTGTTCGGCCCGCGTCGCCATTGGCTCGCCCTCGAAGTCGATCAACACCCAGCCGGTGACGCTGCGCAGCACCTGACCCAGATGCAGGTCCCCGTGCACCCGCTGGAGCGACACCGGGCCGGTGAGCTCACCCGCGGCGTCGAAAGCCGCCCGCAGTACCGCCTCGTACGGCGCCAGCACGGGCACCTGGGCGAGCACGTCATCCAGCTTGCGGTGCATGCCGGCCGCCAGGCGTTCGAGGTAGCCGGTGGGGGCCGGTGAACTACCCAGTGCGGTGGCCAGGTCGGTGTGCACGGTGGCGACCGCCTGTCCCAACCGGTGCGCCTCGGAAGCGAAGTCCCCACCGACATCTTCGGGGTGGGGATGCTCCAGCTTGCCCGGCAGGCGGTTTGCCAGCAGATCCCGGACGCTCGCGGTGGCCATCGCCCAGCCGTCCGCGGCACTCCGCAGGTATTCGGTGAGTACTGCGTAGGTGATGGTCTCACCGTCCAGCTCACCCTCGATGCTGCCCAGCGGTGCGGCAATGTGCTTGCAGCCCAGGGCGGCCAGCGCTCGGTGCAGCTCCAGATCGGGGCTGGCCCCTGGGTCGAGCTTGCGGAACAGCTTGAGGATGTAGGTCTGCCCGTACACCAGCGAGGTGTTGGACTGATCAGCTCCGACGGGACGGGAGCGCAGCTCGGTGTCCAGCTTGACGCCCGGCTCGGTGGCGAAGCGCAGTCCGTTCACCTCGGCGCCCTCGGCTATCAGGGCAAGCAGGATGGCGGTGAGCTCCGGATCGTGAACCGCCTGATACACGGCTCGCTCTCCGACCGAGGCCACCCAGGCGTGCCCGAGGTTCTCCGGGAGGTCGCCGCGTACCCCGAGTATCAGTTGGTAGCGGTCGCGTCGCTTGCCCTGGTCGACGTGCACGACGGCGTGGACCAGCTGCGGGTCCGTGGCACTCAACTCGGTGACGCGCATCGGCGTCACGCTGTTCACCGGCAGGCCTTTGCCGGCGAACCAGCGCTGTTCCGGCAGGATTGTCCGCAGCGCGTCGGCAACGCTCGTGACCAGATCGTCGGCATTCATCAGGTGCTACGTTCGGCGTCGGGTGGGATGATCTGAAACCAATAGAACCCGTGTCCGGGTAAGGTGAGCAGATAGGGTAGCTCACCGATCGGGGGGAAGTGCACACCGCCGGTCAGCTCAACCGGTACGCCCTCGGCGTGTTCTGACAGATCGAGTTCCACCGGTTGTGGAAAACGGGACAGGTTGTTCACACAGATAATCAGATCTTCCTCGTCCCGGTGGATGTGGTGCCTACGGTAAGCCAGTACGCTGGGATTGGAGGAGCCCAGTTCGGTGAAGTCGCCCAGCCCGAAGGCCAGATGCTCATGCCGGACGTGGATCATCATCCTGGTCCAATTCAGCAACGATTGTGCCGATTTCGATTGTGCCTCGACGTTGATTGCCTGGTAACCGTACACTGGATCCATGATCACTGGTAGGTAGATCCGGCCGGGGTCACAGCTGGAGAATCCAGCGTTGCGGTCCGGAGTCCACTGCATGGGGGTACGCACCGAGTCCCGGTCGCCGAGCCAGATGTTGTCCCCCATTCCGATCTCGTCGCCGTAGTAGAGCACCGGAGACCCGGGCAGCGACAGCAGCAGCGAGGTGAAAAGCTCCAACTGGTTGCGGTCATTGTCCAGCAGTGGTGCCAGGCGCCGCCGGATGCCGAGGTTCGCCTTCATTCGTGGATCGGTCGCGTACTCGGTGTACATGTAGTCGCGCTCATCGTCGGTGACCATCTCCAGGGTCAGCTCGTCGTGATTGCGTAGGAAGATCCCCCACTGAGCACCCGAGGGGATGGGCGGCGTCTGCGCCAGGATCTCCGAGATGGGGAACCGGGATTCCCGGCGAACCGCCATGAAGATCCGCGGCATCAACGGGAAGTGAAACGCCATGTGAGCTTCGTCCCCGCCACTGGCGGGATCACCGAAATACTCCACGACGTCGGCCGGCCACTGATTGGCTTCGGCCAGTAACACCCGATCCGGGTACTCGTCGTCGACCACCTTGCGACAGCGCTTGAGGAACTCGTGGGTGCGGGGCAGGTTCTCGCAGTTGGTGCCCTCTTCCTCGAACAGGTAGGGCACGGCGTCGAGCCGGAAGCCGTCGATCCCGAGATCCAGCCAGAACCGCAGCACGTCGATCATCGCCTCACCGACCTCGGGATTATCGAAGTTCAGGTCAGGCTGGTGGGAGAAGAACCGGTGCCAGTAGAACTGGCCACGCAGCGGGTCGTAGGTCCAGTTCGACACCTCGGTATCGACGAAGATCACCCGTGCATCGGGGTAGGCGGTGTCCTTGTCGCTCCAGACGTAGAAGTTGCCGTAGGTGCCCTCCGGATCACGACGGGATTCCTGGAACCAGGAGTGCTGGTCGGAGGTGTGGTTCATGACCAGGTCGGTGATCACCCGCAGGCCCCGCTTGTGCGCTTGGTCGAGCAGAGTCACGAAGTCCTCGACAGTGCCGAACTCGGGTAGCACGGCCCGGAAATCGGAGATGTCGTACCCACCGTCGCGCAGCGGAGAGGCGTAGAACGGCGGCAACCACAGACAGTCCACGCCAAGCCACTGAAGATAATCCAGCCTGCTGGTGAGACCGCGCAGATCACCGGTGCCGTTGCCGTCGTGATCGCTGAACGCCCGGACCAACACCTCGTAGAAGACTGCGCGCTTGTACCAATGGGGATCGCGCGGAGCTGCTTCGGCGTGCCTGAAGTCGTCTGCTTGAGGTTCCACAAGGTGTCCGTCGGACAGTATTGCTTCACCCGTATGGGGGATGCCTTCGAGGTCGGAATGTGTGTCACTGCGGAGATCGGCAAACATCGGCATGCGACCTTCGTGGAGTGCGAACAGGGATCCGTGTGGTCGTCGGAGTACTCGCCGTAGTGGGCAACTCCAGTCGTACCGGTCCGGCCGTCCCTGCGCAAAGCGAGCTTCGCTACCGTCGCCCGCGAGCATCCGTCCAGTCTCCGCACCGACCGCTATTCGGAGTCGAATAGTGGACCGGACGGGCTCTCACCGCGATTCAGCGCCGAACGGCGCCAGCGGGGGCGAGCGGAAGGGGTATAGGAATGATCAAGGAGCGGGTGCCGGTGCGGTGGCTGCCGGCATGGACGTGGGCGGGGCAGCAGCCGACCTGGCGGCAGGCCCGGCCGGCATTGATCGAGGCGGCGCTCAAACGGGCGCAGGGCCGGCCGTCGGGCAACTGGTTCGTGCTCGGGGCCAGCCGGGAGGTCCGCCGGGATCGGCCGTTCGGCCGCACCATTGCGGGGACGGAGGTGGTGGCCTGGCGGGGCACCGACGGTTCCCTGCACGCCGGCCCCGGTGTCTGTCCCCACCTGGGTGCTCCGTTATGTCATGCCGCGGTGCGGGCCGGGGAGCTGGTGTGCCGCTGGCACGGGCTGGCTCTCGGGGAGCGTGGCGGGCCGGGCTGGGAGCCGTTCCCGGCTCATGATGACGGGGTGCTGGCGTGGGTGCGGTTGGACGTGGTGGGCGGGGAGGATCCGCTGCCTGCCCCGGTTTTTCCGGGCCGGCCCGATCCGGCCACCAGCCTGGACGCGGTGTTCACCGGGATCGGCCGTTGCGAGCCGGAGGATGTGATCGCCAACCGGCTCGATCCGTGGCACGGCAGTTGGTTTCACCCCTATTCCTTTGTCGGGCTGCGAGTCGTCGAGGAGCCCGGTGATGACCCCGACCCCGGGGTGGACCAATTCGTGGTGGAGGTGGCTTTTCGGCTCACCCGCCGCGTCGGTGTTCCGGTGCGGGCCGCTTTCCGCTGTCCCGATTCGCGCACTGTGGTGATGCACATTCTGGCGGGGGAGGGCGCGGGCAGCGTGGTCGAGACCCATGCCGTCCCGCTCGGTCGCGACGACACCGGCCATTCCCGCACCGCGGTCATCGAAGCGACCATCGCCAGCTCTCCGCGCCCTGGATTCGCCATTGCCCGTCGCGGGGCACCATTGATCCGCCCCGCGATGGTGTGGGCGGCCGCTCGCCTCTGGCGCGACGATCTGGCCTACGCCCAACGCCGCTACGACCTGCGTACCACCGGCCGCTGGCCAGGCTGATCCCCGCCGGCAGCCCTGGTCCCTGAGCCTGCCGGCGGTTCAGCCGAAGCGGGTCGCGGCGGCTCGTAGCGGGGCGAAGCGGCCCCGGATGGGCACCGTCCACAGGGGGTGCCCGCGTAGCCCCCAGTCGGAGAGCAGGGCGTTGGCGGCGAGGAAACCACTGGTCGCGGCCCGCTCCATCAAAGCGACCGGGAGATCGACACGGGTGAGGTCCCCGGCGAGCACCACGGCGGGGTCGGGGGTGGTGATGGTGGGCCGGTCGGTGAAGGTGCCGGGGGCGAACAGGGGGCAGTCGGCCTGCAGCTCGTGACGCTCGTCGATGATCTTGGCATCGGCGGTCTCCGGGTAGATCCGGCGCAGCTCCTCGATCAGCCGTTGCTTGCCCTGCTCGGGGTCGCCGAGCAGGGCGTAGGCATGCAGTTCCACCACCGAGCCGCCGGTGCGCCGCGCCCAGCGGGCCGCCTCGCCCTCGAAGCGCTCGAGCACGCTGACGTTGTCGAGCGGTCCGAACCCGCTGGTGCCCAGGAACCCCGGACGCTCGCGGTCCACCGCGCGGTCCAGCCACAGCCGGGAGACCAGGAACGGGGGAGCGGTGCGCAGCCGCGCGATGCGCTCTCGCCAACCGGGGTCGCCGAGTTCGGGGGAGGCAGTGAGCAGCGCCTGCAGCCCTCGCACGTCCGTGGCGAGCACCACCGCGTCGACCTCCATAACCGGACCCCCGGCGCGCACGGTGAAGCGACGGTCCCGGCCGGGCACCACCTCGTCGACGGCCGCCCCGGTACGAACCAATACGCCCAGCTCGGTCAGGTAGTCACCCATCGGCTGCCACACCGCCTGCAGGAACGGTTCGGTGGTCACGTCGAAGACCAGACCCTCGGCCGAGCCCAGGAAGTAGATGTGGAACATGGTGGCCAGCTCGGCGGCCGACAATTCCCGGGGATCGGCGAAGAAGCTGCGGGAGAACACCGAGAACGCCAGGTGCCGGGCCGCTGCCGGGAAACCCAGTCCCTCCAGGAACGTCATGGCGTCCAGGTCGTCCAACCGCCGGTAGATCTCGGGCACCGACACGTCCACCAACGGAACCGCGGCCACCGGATTGAGCCGGGGCAGGTCCCGCAATCGGAAGGTGGGGCTGGTCAGCGCGAAGGCCACCGCGTTCCACGGTGGCGTGCGAGGCAGGCCGGCGAAGGTGTCCCGGTGGCCGTCGGCGTCGATCAGGGGATAGTCGGCAAGGGGGGTCAAGGCGCGGTCGAGCGGATCGACCCGGTGCAACAGCGCCCGCAGGTTGTAGTACTGCCGGAAGAAGGCGTGAAAGCCCCGGGTCATGGTGACGGTGGATCCGTCGGCCAGCGTGGTGGGCCAGCCGCGCAGCCGGCCGCCGAGGTGGGCCTCCCGTTCCAGCAGGTGCACGTCGATGCCCCGCTCGGCCAGCGCCACGGTGGCCGCGACCCCTGCGATCCCGCCACCTACCACGGCGACCCGGGGTCGCTGCCCGGCCGGACGCAACCGCCCGCCGCGCGCCGGATGAAGCACTGCCCGGCGGTCCCGACCAGGTCGTTCGCCGTTGTTCCCGTTCAGCGTCACGCTGCCCGCCGAGCCACAATTGTGTGCACGATGCCCCGTTCCCACCCCGGCATCACGTCGACCCGGACATCGGCCAGGTCATGCCCCCGCAGCCGGGCTGCCAGCTTATCGGCGGTGTCGAAGCGCAACACGCTGCGCCATAGGTAGCGGTACAGCCTGGCCTGCCCGGTCACCACCTTGCCGACCGGGATGATCACGGTCCAGCACACGGCGGTCCAGATGGCCCGGCTGCGTGCCCGGCCGTCCAGCGCGTAGTCGTGCACAGCCAGTGGCGCGCCCGGCACCAGCAACTTGTGCAGCTCGGCCAGCACCGGATCGGGATCGGGCAGATTACGCACCAGGTACGCGGCGAAGATGCCGTCGAACGGGCCATGCACCCCGGCGGCGGCGAGCTCCTCGGCGCGGGCCTGCACGAAAGACACTCCGGCCGGCCACTCGGCTCGCCGGGCTTGGGCGAGCATGCCTGCCGAAGCGTCCACTGCGGTGATCCTGGCCTGCGGTACGACCTCCAGCAGCGCGGCAGTCGAGGCTCCGGTCCCACAACCCAGGTCCAGCAGATGCAGCCCGGCACCGTCGCCAGGCAATTGCATCCGACGGACCGAGCGAATCAGGTTGGCGTGGTAGCCAGGGCTCGCGGAGACCAGCCGGTCGTAGCTGGTCGCGGCGGCATCGAAGGCATCCGGAACATCGATCATCACCCGAACAGCCTACGGTGACCCGTGAGTGGCGTTGAGTGCTATAGCACTC
>JBOHHD010000224.1:0-3013 GCA_050700515.1 Pseudonocardiaceae bacterium | reverse complement strand
CGCCAGAAGGCCGCCAGCTCCGTGGGCTGGCTGGCGGCGGCGAGGCGGCGGGCCCGGGTGTCGCGGTAGCCGGCGGTATGTCGCGGTACCGAGAACGGGCCGAGTACGAAGCGAGTCCCCTCGCGGTGACAGCGGTGCCACGCCAGTCCGGCGCGGCTGCATCTGACGTCGAGGTCCTGCCAGGCGTGATCCGGCAGCCAGCAGGCACAAGCGACGACAACGCTGGCCCCATCAAGATCCGGGCTCACCGGATCTGGGCTCATCACGTCTGAGCCCGCCGGACAAGCCACCCGGCGCACCTGATGACCCGATGAGACCAGCACTTCGGCCACCCGGTGCGCGATGGAGCCTTCCCCAAGCACCACGGCTGATCCGCCCTCCAGTTCCGGGCCGGTCACGGAAGCATCGGTCAGCAATCCACGCTCGTGCAGCGCCAGCAACGCGGCGTCCAGGGTCCGGCTGTCTCCCGCCTCAGCGATTGCAGTGGCGTAGACCGTCCGGCCGGTGAGCAACCGCTCCAGCGCGGCACCCACCGTGACCGGCAGCCGCAGCCGCTCGTAGGTGTCGGCGGGTCCCGCCAGCCGCCAGCCACCATCCTTCCCCACATACAGATGGTGACCAGCGGCCAACCGGACCTGCCCCGTCGGACGCAGTTCCTGCATCACGTCGGTTCCGGGTCGGTGTGTCAGTCGGCCTACTCGGCCCTCACATCCTGGTCGTCGGTGGTCCATTCGAACGGATTGTGAACCAGCGCGCACGGGTTGTGCGCCCCTGGCAAGAAGTCTTCACCCTCGATCGGTTCGAACAACGACTCGTTCATGGTGGCTCCCTTGCTACCTCGGCTCTTGCTCGTGCAGAGACAACTCGGACGTTAGGTAGGGAGAGCCGTGGCCGGCAGCTTCGCCGAACACATCGGCGGGGTGTCCTGAAGCACCCACCATGCGTGCGCTACCGCACCACAGACCGGTGTCGCCCGACACCGCCGGATACCCGCGCCCCGGCTAGCGTCGTGCCGTGATCCGGCGTTACGGCTTCAGATGTGGCGTAACCCTGGAACAGAACGATTCAGCCGGACCGGCGTTGCTCACCGGCGGCCAACGAGTGCCGCTGAACGGTGCCGCGCAAGCGGTGGCCGACAGGGCTGCGTCCCTCGCCTGCGGTGAGCGCACCATGGCAGAACTCGTCGAGGCGACGGGCCGGGTATCCGACGAACTCACCACCGCCCTCGATCGCCTCGGGCTCATCCGGCACACCGTCGTCGACGAGCACGGCGCGGTGCTCGGCCTCGACCCCATATCGGGCAGAGGCTCAACCGTGCGTGGCGAGACGAGCGGTGACTCGTCACGCCACACCCCGGTCGTGCTCTCCCGGTTCGCCTCTGCCCATCGCTACGGGGAGCACCTGGTGCTGGAGTCCCCGCTGCCCCACTACCGGGCGACCCTGTGGCGTCCAGAGGTCGCGGCGCTGCTGGAATGGCTGGCCGCAGGTGATACGGGGGCAGGAGACACCGAGACTGACAGTCTCTGCGTGGACCTGCTCATCCACGCCAGCCTTGCCGGACCTGCTTGTCCGACCTGCTGGCGATGACCGAACGGGCCATGACCAACTCCGGTTCACGGGCTCGCCCGGCGGGAACGAAAGGGGTGTGAGGCGTCCGCACTGACGAGGAACAGGGGAGGAGGGACATGGCCATCGAGGAGCTGGGAGACGAAGGCACTTACTGGCGACGGCGGGCGGAGTGGGTTCAGTGGCAGTTGCGGGGGGGTGCCTGTCGCGCATGTTGCGGTGATCAAGCAGGGCCATCACACGCCGAACCACCTGTTCTATGTCCGCAACCACACGTCGACCCCGCACATCGAGCCCAAGGGCTGGTGGTTGCGGATTGAGGGCTCGGGGGTGCGGCACCCGATTGAGCTCACTTACGACGAGCTGGTCGCGATGCCGTCGGTGGCCGTGACCAGATTTCTGGAGTGCGCCGGCAACGGACGCAGCCAGTTCGCCGAGGCCCAGGGACGGCCGGCGGCCGGGACCCGTGGCATTTCGGCTCCCTCGGAGTGGCCGAGGGGGATGGCCTGAAGCCCGGTCCCCAGGCCCCGGTATGGCCGATGGACGCCTTCCGCGACCGGTTCCTGACCACCTTTGGACCACAGAACCAGCCCACTTCGCAACGGCCCCGACGAGAAAGCGGTTGTAGCGTCAAATCAACGGCGTTGCACAGGCAGCGCGTCCCCTTTGGCCGGGCCCGCCTCGTTGAAGGCGAGCAGCAGCGGGACCGGGCCGGTGGTGTCGATCCGGCACACCGCGGCGTCGGCCACGAACATTCGCCAGGACACCTCGTCGCCGACCCCCAATGCCCAGGTGACCGCAGCCTTGATCGGGGAGACATGGCTGACCACCACGACGTTGCCGCAGGCGGCGTCCTCGGCCAGCTCCAGGCAGGCCTGCCGGACGCGGGTACAGACCGCCGCGACGGACTCACCGCCGGCCGGCACGAAGTCCGGGTCCTGCCGCCACGTCCGCCACGACTGCTCGCCCAGCACGGTCGCCGGCCGGCCATCGAGGTCGCCGTAGTCCATCTCGATCCAACGCGGGTCCACCTCCACGGCCGTGGCCTCGGGGGCGGCGGGGACGTGGGCGGCAGCACCGGCGAGCACGGCGGCGGTTTGCCGTGCACGCATCAGCGGGCTGGAGAGAATGCGGGCTGCCTGCGGAAGGGTCGCGGCCAGGGCCCGCGCCTGCCGATAACCGGTCTCGGTCAGCGGCGGGTCGGCTCGGCCGAGCAGCAATCCACGGGCAGTGGCGGCTGTTTGCCCATGCCGGACGAGAATCAGCATCCTCGCCAGTCTCGGCGGCGCTGGCGCTGCTTGCCTGGTCCTTCGGCCGTGACGTGACGTGACGTGGCTGTGGCGCACCGCACGCCGACTCAGCCGCTCGAACCACAGCCGTCCGCCAGCCGGAATGCCCAATGATCAGCCGGTGGTCACCGATACCACCAGGGGCATCCAGCGGAGGT
>JBOHHD010000223.1:0-2606 GCA_050700515.1 Pseudonocardiaceae bacterium | reverse complement strand
CGGGCGACACTCGCCGATGGCACCCGGCTGC
Organism: Pseudonocardiaceae bacterium; assembly: GCA_050700515.1. Classification (GTDB taxonomy): domain Bacteria; phylum Actinomycetota; class Actinomycetes; order Mycobacteriales; family Pseudonocardiaceae. The sequence goes on along the minus strand of JBOHHD010000223.1, from coordinate 2,575 downwards.
TGGCTCAACATGTGGTGCTGGCCACCAATACACGGGTCCCCCGGATTCCGGCCTGGGCGGGTGATCTCGCAATACAGGCCCCACCCGGACGCATTGTCCATACCGAGGAACTCGATCTTCGTATGGCACCCCTGGCGGGCGAGCACGTGCTGGTGGTCGGCAGTGGTCTCACCGCAGGTCAGATCGCGCTGACCGCGGTGAGTCGGGGCGCCACTGTTACGCTGGTCTGCCGAAATCACGTGCGTAGGCAGGTATTCGACGTCCAGGGTGGCTGGCTCACACCGTCCGAACTACGTGGTTTTTACGCCGAGCCGGCCGCACAGCGCCGTCTCGACACGGTCCGCGAGGCTCGTCGGAGCTCTATGACACCCGCTGTCGCCATCGCTCTGGAAGAGGCCGGCCGCACCGGTGGCATTCACTTGCTGGCAGGTGTCGAGATAACGTCGGCGACCTGGAACGGTGACCATTGGCAGGTGAACCTGGGTGAACGCATCGAGGAGATCGACCGCATCTGGCTGGCCACCGGTACCACCTCTCGGGCCGACTGCGACTCACTGTTTGCGCCGCTCATCGCCGCCAAGCCGACGGTGATGGCAGGCGGGTTGCCGATGCTCGATGAGGCCTGCCGATGGCCGGGCACCCAGATCCATCTGATGGGTGCCCTCGCCGCATTACAACTGGGTCCCGCAGCGCGCAATCTGTCCGGAGCTCGCATGGCGACCGAACGGATTGCGCCCTGCATCGCGCCGCTCGACCGGTACCAGTATGTGCAGCCGACCCGACCGAACCCCCACTCCAGCCTCCCGACCAAGCCGAGGGGTTGACGCCAGCGTTCCGGACCGACGCCCTCATCCCCCCGCGACGGCGGTCGCGGGCACAGGTACAGGTACGGCCGCGGGTGCGCCCAGCAGCCGGTGCACCGCAAAGCCGACCACCACCAGCGCGGCGACGAACAGCAACGCCAGGTATTGCAGCACCCAGCTCGTACCCGCCGGGTCGTACACCTCCTGCCGTGGCCAGGCGATGTTGACCATCATGGCGACGCCGTAGACGACGGCCAGGATGTTCACCGGGAGCCCCCAGCGGCCCAGTGCGAAGCCGCCCTCCTGCCGAGGCGGCAGGCCCCCACGGAGCCGGGCACGCAGCGCGGGCACCGTCACCAGCAGGTAGGCCAAATACACGATCACCACCGACGTACTGGTGATCGCCGCGAACGCGGCCGCATTGCCGAGATTGATCAACAAAACCCCGATGGCGAGCGCGCTCACCGCAATGCCGGTGAGGATCGGGGTGCCGGTCCTCGGGCTGACCTTGGCCAGCCGGCGTGCGCCCGGCAACCGGCCATCCCGGGCCATGCTGAACATCACCCGCGAGGCCGAGTTCTGGATCGCCAGGCACGCCGACATGATCGCAATCGCGACGACGACCAGCAGCATCCGACCCAGCGAGGAGTCCAGCTGGCTGGTGATGACATAGGCGATGCCACCGGTGGAGAGCTGCCCGTCGGTGAGCGCGGGCGCCGCCATCAGCGCGGCCACGATCATCAGCCCGCCACCCACGAACGACACCAGCAGCGCGCGCAGGATCGCCGACGGCACCACCCGCCGGGGCTCACCGGTCTCCTCGGAGAGCTCGGCCGCGCTGTCGAACCCGTACATGACATAGGCCGCCATCAGGGTGGAGGCCAGGAAGGCGAACACGTAGGGGCTGTTACCGGACACCTCGAGCGTCTCGGTCACCACTGCGGGGCCGCGTTCGGCGTTTCCGAACAGCAGGATCAGCAGCAGCACCACTCCGATGATCTCGATCGTCACGCCGATCCCCATGATCATCGCCATCAGCCGCACGCCGACGGCGCTGATCACGGTCGCGATCACGATGAGCACCGAACCGAGCAGGATGCCGTTGGCCGCACCGGAGGCCGAGGTGATCGACGGGTCGTCGCCGACGACCTGGAACCCGGACCACACCGCGGGCAGCACAGCCTGCAGCGCGATGCCGATGGCGGCCACGCTCACCACGTAACCGATCAGCATCGCCCAGCCGGCGAACCACCCGACCGTCTCGCCGGCCAGGCGCCGAGACCACTGGTAGATGCATCCGGCCAGCGGCCAACTCGACGCCAACTCCGCGAAGACCAGCGCCACACACAGCTGGCCGCCGAACACCAGCGGCCAGGTCCAGAAGAACGCGGGGCCACCGAACGTATAGCCCAACGCGAAGAGCTGAAACACCGTGGTGAGGATCGAGACGAAGGAGAATCCGGCAGCGAAGGAGGAGAACCGGCCGAGCCTGCGGTGCAACTCCTGCCGGTAGCCGATGCTCTGCAGATCCTCGGCATCGGACCCGCCGGTCGGGCTCGTGGACAGGACCTGGGTACTCGTCGATGTTTTCACTGAGCCGCCCTTCGCGGTAGATGGCCGGCCCGCACGAGGCAGCCGAGGGTGTCGCAGATGACTCGGGTCGCGATCAGCGCGGTGATCTCGGCGTTGTCGTAGGGCGGGGAGCACTCCACGACCTCGATGCCCGCCAGCGGTCGCGCGGCGATGAGCTGGATGAACTTCAGCACCTCCCG
>JBOHHD010000222.1:0-10200 GCA_050700515.1 Pseudonocardiaceae bacterium | reverse complement strand
GTGAGCACCCCGTTGAGCTGCAACACCAACGACGTCTTGCCCGCGCCGTTAGGGCCGAGCAGGGCGACCCGTTCCCCCGGCTCGACCCGCAGCGACACTCCGGACAACGTCTGCCGCCCGTCCGGGTCGGCGAAGTCGAGGTCGCGCACGTCGATCGCCGGGACGCCCTCGGTACGGGGCGAGCCGATGAATCGCCCGCGACGGGTGATGGGAGCACGGGTGGCGGAGACCTGGCCGGCTCGATGAAACCGAACCCGGTGGGCAGGGTGCCCGCCACGGCGCGGATCGTCTCCGCCAGGGCCCAGAAGTCCGCCACCCCCTCGGTATCGCGACTACCGTGCCCGACGACGAGCATCGCCGGCCGGACGAGGTGACCCGGCGAGGAGATCTCGCTCACGCCAGGACCGTTGTTCCCACCGCGGCCAGGACCGTGCCCACCGCGGCCAGCAGGGGAACGGTCAGCGCCGCGGCCCAGGCGCCGCCCGAGGCCGCCGCGCCGGTCAGCGCCGCGGGTAGGCTGCCGGCGTAACCGCGAGAGGCCATCGCCAGATACACTCGTTCACCACGCTCGAAAGTGCGCACCACCAGCGCGCCGAGCCCACCCGCCACCTCCCGGACCTGCCACAGCCAGCGCGGATCCCCGCCCCGGCAGGCCCGGGCGATGCGCATCCTGGCCAGCTCGGCGAGCACCACCTCGGTATAGCGCACCATGAACGCCGCGACCGCGGTGAACACCCGAGGCACCCGCAGTCGTTCCAGCCCGATGATGATCTCCGGTAGCGCCGTGGTGGCCGCCAGGATCCCGGTGGCGAGCAGTCCGAACGTGGCCTTGAGGCTGATGGTCGCCGCAGCGTGCAGCCCGGGCTCGGACAGCTCCACCCCCCACAGGGTCAACTCCGGCGCCGAGCCGGCGAACGGCAGCGCGAGGACGAACAGCAGGAACGGCACCTCGACCACCAGCCGGCACAGCAGGGTCAGCGGCGGCAACTGGGCGAGGGTGGCCACCGCCGCGAGCAGCAGCAGGTACCACAGGTAGGGCCAGTACACTCCTCGCGGCGTGCAGGCGACGGCGAGGACGAACAGTACGGTGGCGGCGACCTTGCACTGCGGAGCCAGCCGGTGCACCGGGGTGTCGGCGGGAATCAGCAGTTCCGCGCCGGGATCGTGTGCGCTCATGGGGCCACCCGCACGAGGTCGGCCCGAAGCGCTAGCAGCCCCCGCACCACCAGCGTGGTGACCAGCCCCTCGAAGACCGCCACCAGCGCATAAACCCCGAGAGTGGAGACGGCGACGGTGCGCACTGGCACCCCAGCCGCCCCACCGACCGCATACTCCGCAGTGAACAGGACCGCCGCCATGAGCACCGACGCCGAGGCCGCGATCCCCGCGGCCACCGCGGTTCCGGTAGGCCCCCGAGGCAACACCCGTTGTAGCCCGAGCAGCACCGGATAGCCCAGCGCGGCCGGGACCAGGGCCAGGTTCACCAGGTTCACCCCGAGCGCGGACAACCCGCCCGCGCCGGTGAACAGGGTCTGCACCACGGTCACCACGGTGATCACCACCGGGCCGAGCCACGGCCCGAGCAACGCCACGGCCAGCGTGCCACCCAGCAGATGCCCACTGGTGCCGACCGCGATCGGGATGATCGGCGCCTCCAGAACCAGGAAGAACGCCGCGGCGAGCCCGGCCAGCGGCAGTTGCCGCTCGTTCGCTGCCCGTCCCGCCATGCGCGCGCACACCGCCAGCCCGGCAACGGCCACCATGGCCCCCGCGATCGCCACCGGAGGGGACACGAAGCCGTCGGGAATGTGCACGGTTCACCGCCCAGCCGTGACGTCCAGCCGCGCCACCTCGCCGATCACCACGGTCAGCGGCGCTGGCAGCCGCGGGTCCGGTGGCTGGTCCAGGGTGCCGCGGACGGTGCGCTGCTGCGGCCGGGTGGCGGCGCTGATCGCGGCCACCGGGGTGCTGCCCGGCATCCCCCCCGCCAGCAGCGCTGCAACGACCTTGCGCAGGGCAGCACGCCCGGTGAGCAGCACGACGGTGCCCCCGAGGCGGGCCACCGCGTCCCAGTCCACCTCGTCGAGGCCGTCATTGCCGGCAATCACGGTCAGCGTGCGGGACAGTTGGCGGACCATCACCGGGATCCCGGCCGCCGCAGGGGCGGCCACCGCCGCCGACACCCCGGGCACCACATCGACGTCCACCCCGGCCGCGGCGAGCGCGACGGCTTCCTCACCGCCACGGGACACCACAAACGGGTCCCCGGTCTTGAGCCGCACCACCGGCGCGCCGGACCGACCGAGTTCGATGAGCAACGCGTTGATCTCGTCCTGTGGCGGGGCGGCGGTGGCACCCTGCTTGCCGACGCAGTGCCGGATGGCCTTCGGCGCCAGCGTGAGCAGCTGCGCCATCGAGGAACGGTCGTAGACCACGTGCTCGGCCGCAGCGAGCAACGCGGCCCCGCGCCGGGTCAGCAGCTCGGGGTCCCCGGGTCCGGCGCCCACCAGATGCACGGTCACCGGCTGACCTCCCGTGCGGTGACCAACCAGGAGCCGAGCCGGGCAGTGGTCGATGAGCCGACGATGACCACGGTGCGCATACCCGCGGCAGCGGGATCGACCGCCGTCAAGGTGCTCAGCTCCACCCGCTCACCGTCCCGCCCGGCATCGGTGACCAGCCCGACCGGGGTGTCCCCGGGCCGGTACTCGCCGACCACCTCCAGTGCTGCGCTGAGCTGCCACGGCCGACCCGCCGATCGGGGGTTGTACAGCGCGAGCACCAGATCCGCCGCGGCCACCGCCCGCAGTCGGGCCTGGACCGCCGCCCAGGGAGCGAGCAGGTCGGACAGGGTGACACAGGCGAAATCCCGGGCCAGCGGGGCGCCGAGCAGCGCCGCGGCAGCGGTGGCTGCGGTAATACCGGGTACCACCCGCACCGGGGGACGGCGCTCGACAGGCAGGGTGGCGGCAGTGGTCAGCGCGAGCGAGGCCATGCCGTAGACGCCGGCGTCACCCGAGGAGACCAGCGTCACCCGAGCACCGTCCGCAGCCGCGCGCACGGCCGCTGCGGCCCGATCGGCCTCCGCGCCCATCGCGCTGGGTAGCAACGTCTGGTGGGGGCTGGTGAGGTCGGTGCACGTCGCCAGGTACGACCGGTACCCGATTACCACCTCCGCGTCCCGGATGGCGTCCTCGGCGGCATGGGTACGGTGCTCCCGCCCGCCCGGCCCCAGCCCGACGACGGTGAGCGAGCCCGTCATGGCAGCCTGCGCTTGGCAGCGGGGATGGCGCGACCGGTGGTGCTGCCGGGCGTCGAGCGGCGACGGCAGCCGTGCGAATAGTTGGGGTCATAGAGCCTACTGCGCGCGCCGCCGCCGGATAGCGCTTTGCCCACCAGCACCAGCGCGGCGGTGCGGATCCTCGAGGCGGCCAGCGCATCAGCGACGCCGTCCACCGTCGTGGTGATCACGGTCTCGTCCGGCCAGCTGGCTTTCGCGACGATCACGGCGGGGGTCTGCGGCGGATAGCCGGTCAGCAGCTCCGCGCGCAGCTCCGTGGGCCGGGCCGCGGACAGGTAGACGGCCATCGTGGTGCCGTGCCGGGCGAAGGCGGCGACGCTTTCGGTGTCCGGCATCGAAGCCGCGGTCCGACCCCCACCGAGCCGGGTGAGCACTGCGCTCTGCGCCACCCCCGGGACGGTGAGCTCGACTCCAGCCGCAGCCGCGGCCGCGGCGAGCGAGCCGACCCCCGGCACGATCTCGAAGGCCCGCTGGTGCTCGGTGCACCAGGCGATCTGCTCGCTCAACGCGGAATAGAGGGAGATGTCCCCGGAGTGCAGCCGCACCATCGCGGCCCCGGGTCGGGCTTCATACACCGCAAGCACATCCTCCAGTGTCATGCCCGCCGAGTCGTAGCGCTCGGCGCCGTTCCGGCAATGCTCCAGCACCGCAGCCGGCACCAGTGAAGACGCCCAGATCACCACGTCGGCCTCGGCGAGCCGCTTGGCTGCCCGCAGGGTGAGCAGGTCCGGCGCACCGGGCCCGGCACCGACGAACGAGATCAGCCCAGTGGTCGATCGCATCAGGCCATCCCATCTCACGTGGAACGTGTCGCCGCGCTAGGGGTCCGCTCGGACGAGCGTAGCCAAACCCTGCCGACGAGGGGCGAGCCGCACAACGGCCGCGTCGCTCTCGTTTCGGTAGCTGTAACAAGGCGCACTGTGATGGCGACACCACGGATACGCGAGCAGAGATTTTTCTCAGGGGCGGCGAGGGGAAGCGGCATGGCAAAAAACGTTCCGGTAACAGGCCACGAGCCGCACCCGAACTTACAGCTCGAGAACCTCATTTCCGCTGTCAAGAGGGTACCGATACCGACATCACCGCAACCATCAGACAGCTATCAGGAAGCACTCGGGCTCAACATATTGTCCCTTGCGCTGCGTCTGGAACATATCGATCGACTGTCGGAATCGCTGGTCTTGGTCGATTCGACTCATATGAGTCGATCGGTGAGCGTCGACATCAACATCAGTTCTCTCACCGAAGAGCAGAAGTCGGCCCTCCGTTCCGATTCGAACGCCGACGGTGGTGCCCCCGCCATGGTGTGGCTGCCAATAGCTCGACACACTCGTAAAGACTTAGCTCCGGTGTTGGTAAAAAATCGCTCTGGTGACGTGCTGGCGCGCGCGACAAACCGCAAAGCCGTTGAAGCTATGACGCATGGTCTCACGAGATCTTTTCAAATGTTCCTCAATTCAGACCCCCGCACTGAAGATTCAACCCAGATGCTATACAAGGTTCGACACCAATTCCATCAATCCCGCTGGCTGATAAAGTCTGCAATCGCGAAGATGATCGACGGCAGTGTGCCCGTGGATGGCCCCGCTGAGGCGCCGGATAAAACTCCCCACGAGTCACACAGTCATTCGAGGACTGATTCGGATTGGATACGCTCGTACGCCGTGGAAGCTGTCGAGCAGCTCTTTGCCGGCAACAGTCCTTTTCTGCAGCTTCTGGCGGTTGCTTCATTGGAATACATTTTGATAGTGGAAGTACCAACAAAAGAGTCTCAGGTGTTCGTGCATTACACTGCTCCGGTTATGCCCGCACAGTCGCGTGCGCTACGTCGCAAGAATGCATCACCATTCTTGTCGACGCTGAACAACGAACTCACCGTGGAGTATCAGACCGTTATTCCTCGAGCGGTCAATTCCTATCATGTCACTGTATCTGTGCCGGAGGAGATCCAGATCCGTCGATTCTTCATGACCAGCGACGTCGACTCACCCGCAGTTAAAGGGCTGATCGCAGATATGGGTGCCGTTGCGGAAGAATATCGGCATCTCGAAGTCAAGTATCCGAATCTATTGGAGCAAGAACTACAGAGTATAGCGTCGAGACTAGCGGAACTCGGACGCCGTCGTGCCTGTGATCTCGAGTACTTCAAGGCGTATCTCAGAGGGTGTTACTCACTATTCTCGCAGCGGAGCCCTAGGTTTCGAAGATCCATTCGATCTGGAGTTCTCGTCAAGGCTGTACAATACTTGCCGTCTGCTCCTCGTTTGGTCTCACACCTAGCGAGATTCTCTCGGTCATACGAAGCGGGGCATTTCCCAAAACTATCAACGGATCACCTGGATAAGGATGTGCTTGAGCGGCTGGCTGAACGCCTCACGAATTCTGATTTTGATAAAGACCTCAGTGTCGACAATGACCCACGGGAGCATGCCGGCCATGCGCATTGGTCCAGGCGGCCGTTCGGGCCCGGCTCACAATCTATAGAGCCGATAAATGCAAGGGTGTACATTGCGCTCGTCGATGATCCGCCCTCGTTGACCTCAAGTGTGTCAAGATTACTTTTTGCCGTCTTTGCTCTGGTGCTCGGTGTGGCACTATTTCTCCAACCGGGACTGTTCGGCGACATGCTTACCATTGATGGGGTTTTGAAGTACCTGCAAATGTTTAACTTTGGAAACTGTGAATCAGAATTATGTATGTCCATAGTCTCGCCTGCCGATCGAGAGGTACCTTCGTCGGCCGACGCGATAGTGACAGTTCTACTGCTGGTTCCAGGACTCATGCTCTCGCGGTTGGATATACCATCCCACAAAACGGTGCTCGGGCGCCTTCGATTGTTTCCCAGGTATGTGGCCTATATGTCCGTGATTGTGCCGAGTTCGCTGGCGGTGGTAGTGGCGACGTCCCCGTCGTACCGCATTTTCTTCCCCCTGGTGTTTTCGATCTATGTGCTGATGCTCTTGGTTCTGATAATGATTATCAATGGAGTCACCAGAGCACTGAGGCGACGTAGCCGTGTGCCCAGTCGCCGACCAACACCGTCATGGCTGCTGCCGGAAATCAGCGCGATTCCCGTTATTCGAAGAAAGAGCGCTGTCGAGTTCTCTACCGTCGAAGGTGGAAGCAATGCTTAATGTAGGCGGTAAACCTTCGGCGCTGGCGTCTGTGCTTGCGCGAGCAGTTGGTGCGGCAAGTCCGACGGTATCATTCGAGATTGTGCATGCATGGAGCGATCAAGGAAAATTCGAGAGAGGCAGCCCAATCGATGCGATGAGTTCGTCTAGTTCGACCGACGAATCCGCCGTTACTCGCGAGATGTTGTGCTTCGAGGTGCCGGGCGCCCGCTTTAGTATTCGGACGTGGTCTTCGCGTGAGCCGCACGCTGTTCCCGGGAAGATTTCTTCCGAGCCGACCGATCTGGATCCCAGTGATGTTCAAGCGCATTGTGATGTTCCAGTGCATTCTGGCCATTACAGCGGAAGTGTAGCGCTCAACCCCAACTTCCTGTATGATTCAGCTCGCAGTACCGAGATGCTGCTTACCTTGGATCGTGAAGCCTGGAAGCCGGACTATGCCGATACGTTGATGGTTGCTCGGGTGATTAATAAAGTTGCTTTAGCTGTAGCTGAAAGCGCAAATTCTCCCATAATTTTTCTCCAGTCCCCGGTCTCGCCGTATTGCGATTTTACGCTACTGGATTGTTCGGACGAGAAGCCGAGACCGGCTCGGGCACTGGCCATTAGACTTGCTATCGGTGTCGACGAGAGCAGCGCTGTCCAGCGGCTGAAAATATTCGCCGACACTGCGGCGTTGGCTGCAGATTTCGGAATGGGGCTACAGGTCGCCGACCGCCGGTTGGGTCGCGTAAGAGGTGAATGGTGGACTGTATCTGAACCGAAACGTAACGTATATAAAGGTCTGAAATCGAGGCTATTTGACGGGCGCACCGAGGATGTTCCGGCGTCCGGGTGGCTCCTGACATTCGTCGGTCCGGCGAGGGTGGGATCGCTAGTAGCGATCATGCGGGACTTGTTCCCTCAAAAAGAAGACTTGTTCTCTCAAAAAGACTCTGGAATTTTGGCAATTGCGGTGTCCACCCTACAAGAAATCGCGTTTATCAGCGTGGTGGTTGCTGTTTCTCCCACCGATGCGGGGAAGTCGGGGGTCGCTCCTGGGGGCCGGGTCGATCATCTCTCAGAGGAGCTCAGGAGGATCGGACGTGATGACGGTACAACACCACTAAGGGATGGTCTGAACCGAGTTCACCTACAGAGTTCTGCATTATCAGACTATCGTCTCTACAGTTCGGGTCCGGTGTCCTTGTCTGCGGTGAATACGGCCGAGGACCCGGAGTGGTCCCTTTGGGTTTCGTGGGAATTGGAACCGATCTTGGAATCGGATTCCGAAGTGGTAAGGCTTCTTCTTGTACACTTGAAAGATGACGACATGGAGATCAAGGGTTGCCGTTGTGTCGACGCGGGGATGGAGTACTACCGGGCGAGGTTGCTCGACAATGGACGAGTAAAAGGCAGGGCGAAGATATATGTAAGGCTCAGTGGGATCGAGGAGCGCGACCTATCTCATTTCCTCGGCGAACTGTGTGTCCGAGTACAGACGAAAACGACATCTGACTTAATAAAGAAAGGTTTGCGACGCGATACTTTCCACATCAAGCTGGCGTGGCGGGAGATGTGGCTGGGCTCGTCACCAGACGTGGTCTAATCAATAACGTGTCCCTGATCACCGTCGGGATCGGTCTCCATGGCGAGCACGAAGTTCTGCACATAGTGCAGCGCCAGTTCCCGGCGGTCAGCGCCGTCTGGGGCCCAGGGCAGCGCCTCCTGCGCATAGCGCAGCAGGTCATCGGAGCCGAGTTTCGCCAAGATGTACTCGGCGAGCTCGGGGGGATTCAGGTCGGGACGCTGACGCCTGGCCAGCACGTACTGGGTGGCCAGGTCACCGTCGTTGTCTTCGATAGCCATGTTCGCGCTCCGTTCGGCCCTGCGCCCAGTGTGACGGCAATCCGGTGTGCGTGGGGGCGCACGCTGTCGTGGGCCAGTAGTTCGAGACGATGGGACCGGCCGGGCGGAGAGGACAACGTGACGCGGAACCAGCACCCGATCGAGGTGGAGTCATACCGGATCCTGCGGTCTCAGGTCGACACCGCGGGACTGCCGCCCTGTACCCGCGCGGTGACCGAGCGAGTGATCCACACCAGTGCCGATGTGGGCTACGCCACCGACCTGGTCTGCGATGAGGAAGTCTTGCGTGCCGGGGCGGATGCCCTGGGCGCGGGTGTACCGCTGGTGGTCGACGTCCGAATGCTCGCGGCCGGCATCACCTCGCGGAAGGCGGTGGTGGCGATCGACCAGGTGTCGGGGCCGGTGTCGGGGCTGACGCGGTCGGCGGCGGGGATCCGGGCCGTCGCGGCCCGACATCCTCAAGGAGCCGTGTGGGTGGTCGGCAATGCCCCGACCGCACTGCGTGAGCTGATCCGCCTGGTCACCGCCGGTCTGGTCCGTCCGGCGTTGGTGATCGGGCTTCCGGTGGGGTTCGTGGACGCCGCCGCGGCCAAAGCGGCGCTGCGCGACTCGGGCCTGCCCGCCTTGTCCAACCGCAGCGCCAAAGGTGGGGCCGCGGTGGCCGCTGCGGCGGTGAATGCGCTGCTGTATCTGGATCAGCCCCGGTGAGCCCCTACCTGGTGGGGCTGGACCTGAACGGACGCCGGGTCGTCGTGGTCGGTGCGGGCGTGGTCGCGGGGCGGCGGCTGCCTCGGCTGGTCGCGAGCGGGGCGGACGTGCTGCTCATCGCCCCGGAGGCCACCCCCGCGGTGGAGGCTATGGCGGCGGCCGGAGAGCTGCGCTGGGTCGTGCGGGGTTACGCCGACGGCGACCTGGACGGTGCCTGGTACGTGCTGGCCGCCAGCTCCGATCCCGCGGTCAACGCCGCGGTGGCAGCGGAAGCCACGCGCCGGCGGTTGTTCTGCGTGCGGGCCGACGACGCGACCGGTGGCACCGCCGTCACCGCGGCCACCGGCGTTCATGACGGGCTGCTCATCGGGGTGCTGGCCGGGCGCCGCCCGCGCCGTTCCGCGGCCGTCCGCGACGGGCTGATCGAAGCGTTGCGCGCCGGAGTGGTCGACGACGCTGCGGACGCCGAAGACCGCGTCGTCGTCCCCGGGGTGGCGTTGGTCGGCGCCGGACCCGGCGATCCTGACCTGATCACCGTGCGCGGCCGTCGGCTGCTGGCCCGCGCGGATGTGGTGGTGGCCGACCGGTTGGTTCCACGGGAGCTGCTGGACGAACTCGGGGCGCACGTGAAGGTGATCGACGCCGCGAAGGTGCCCTACGGCCGGGCGATGGCTCAGGAGCACATCAACGCCACCCTCATCGAACACGCCAACGCAGGCCGCTTCGTGGTGCGACTCAAGGGCGGTGACCCGTACGTCTTCGGCCGGGGCTTCGAAGAGGTACTGGCCTGCACCGACGCCGGAGTGCCGGTCACCGTCGTGCCCGGCATCTCCAGCGCGATCTCGGTCCCCGCCGCGGCCGGGGTGCCGGTGACCCACCGCGGTGTGACCCACGAGTTCGTTGTCGTGTCAGGTCATGTCGCCCCCCACGACCCTGCCTCGCTGGTGGACTGGCCCGCTCTCGGGCGGCTGCGCGGCACGCTGGTGCTGCTCATGGCCGTGGAGCGGATCGGTGCCTTCGCCACCGTCCTGATCACCCACGGCCGCTCGCCGGACACCCCGGCTGCCGCGATTGCCGACGGCACCCTGCGCAACCAGCGGGTGGTGCGCTCCACCCTGGCGCAGGTAGCCGTCGATGTCGCCGCCGCCGGGATCCGCCCCCCAGCGATCGTGGTCATCGGCCCGGTGGTGGCGCTTCGCACCCCGTGAG
>JBOHHD010000221.1:0-4221 GCA_050700515.1 Pseudonocardiaceae bacterium | reverse complement strand
GTGTGAATGTCGACCCGCACCCGGTCACGGGTGCGCTCGATCTCGACCTTGGCGATACCCGCCCGCTCCATACCCTTGGACAACAGCTTACGGATGGCGACGTCTTCCTTGACGTACTCCGCATACTGCTTGTCCGCATACCAGCGGGACTTCCAGTCGGTCGAGATACCGAGCCGGAAGCCGTGCGGGTTGATCTTCTGACCCACTAGCGGGCACTCCTTGTCTGGGTGGCCTTGTTGCTGGTGCCTGCCTTGCTGTTGCCGGTGCTCGCCTGGCGGCGGGAGCCGCTGGTGGCGGCGGCCTGGCGGCCGGAGCCACGCCCGCTGCGGGATCGGCCGGCGACGCGGCGCTCCGGAACCGCCTCGACCTCCACGGTGATGTGGCTGGTGCGCTTGCGGATCCGGTAGGCCCGGCCCTGCGCACGGGGACGGAACCGCTTGAGCGTCGGCCCCTCGTCCACGAACGCCCTGGCCACCATCAGGGTGTCGGGATCCAGGGAAAGATTGTTCTCCGCGTTGGCCATGGCGCTGGCCAGTACCTTCGACACCTGTTCCGACGCGGCCTGGGGGGCGAACCGGAGCACCGCCAGCGCGTCACGAGCGCTGCGGCCTCGGATGAGCTCGATCACGCGGCGCGCCTTCATCGGCGTCACTCGGACGTACCGAGCCCGCGCCACGGCGCGGGACGGCTCCTGCACAGCCGTTGCGCCGACCTCGTTGCGGGCATCCATGCGCTGCTACCTCTTCGTCTCTCTGGCCGCCTCAGCGGCGCCGGGCCCGCCGGTCGTCCTTGATGTGACCCCGGAAGGTGCGGGTCGGAGCGAACTCACCGAGTTTGTGACCGACCATCGCCTCGGTGATGAACACCGGGACATGCTTGCGTCCGTCGTGCACCGCGATGGTGTGGCCAATCATGTCGGGGATGATCGTGGAGCGGCGCGACCAGGTCCTGATGACCTGCTTGCTGCCCGCATCGTTGTGCGCGTCCACCTTCTTGAGCAGGTGGTCGTCGATGAACGGGCCCTTCTTCAGGCTGCGTGGCATGGTGTCGGTCTCCTGCTCAGCGCTTCTTGCCAGTACGGCGGCGACGGACGATCAGCTTGTCGCTGGGCTTGCGACGTCGGGTGCGACCCTCGGGCTTACCTGCCGGGTTCACCGGGTGGCGTCCACCGGAGGTCTTGCCCTCACCACCACCGTGCGGGTGATCGACCGGGTTCATCACCACACCGCGGACCGTGGGGCGCTTGCCCTTCCAGCGCATTCGACCCGCCTTACCCCAGTTGATGTTGGCCTGCTCGGAGTTGCCGACCTCACCCACCGTGGCCCGGCACCGGACGTCCACGTTGCGGATCTCGCCCGAGGGCATCCGCAACTGACCGTAGGGCCCGTCCTTGGCCACCAACTGGACCTTTGCCCCCGCGGACCGGGCGATCTTCGCCCCGCCGCCGGGACGCAATTCGATCGCATGCACCACCGTGCCGACCGGGATGTTACGCAGCGGCAGATTGTTACCAGGCTTGATGTCCGCCTTCGGCCCGTTTTCGACCATGTCGCCCTGGCGCAGCTTCTCCGGGGCGATGATGTAGCGCTTCTCACCATCTGCGTAATGCAGCAGTGCGATGCGCGCGGTGCGGTTCGGGTCGTACTCGATATGCGCAACCTTGGCAGGCACACCGTCCTTGTCCGCCCGCCGGAAGTCGATCAGGCGGTAGGCGCGCTTGTGGCCTCCCCCCTGGTGCCGGGTGGTGATCCGGCCATGACCGTTGCGGCCACCCTTACCATGCAGCGGGCGGATCAAACTTTTTTCCGGCGTATCCCGCGTGATCTCGGAGAAGTCCGAGACGCTGGCGCCACGACGACCCGGCGTCGTCGGCTTGTACTTGCGGATGCCCATGTCTTAGCTCGGTTTCCTCGCTGGGGTTAGTGCCACGGCCTGGTCCTCACGCGGCCGGTCCGCCGAAGATCTCAATTTGCTTGCTTTCGGCGGACAGCGTCACGATCGCCCGCTTGGTGTCCTTGCGCTTACCGATCCCGAAGCGAGTGCGCTTGCGCTTGCCCTGCCGGTTGAGGGTATTGACGCTGATCACCTGCACCCCGAAGATCTTCTCAACGGCGATCTTTATCTCGGTCTTGTTCGCATTCGGTGCCACCACGAAGGTGTACTTGTGCTCCTCAAGCAGCCCATAGCTCTTCTCCGAGATGATCGGCTTGAGGATCACATCACGGGGATCGGGGATCATTTGTCTTCTCCAGTGGCGACACGCCCTCGCACGGGGCCGGCCAGAAAGGCCTGCAACGCATCGGCGGTGAACACCACGTCGTCGCTGGCGAGCACGTCATAGGTATTGAGCTGATCCGGCGTCAGCACGTGCACCAGAGGCAGGTTGCGCACGCTGCGCAACGTCACCTCGTCGTCACGCCCCAGCACCAGCAGCAGCCGCGTGCCGGCTGCCCCGTCCGACAACCCCTCCAGGATCCGGCGCGCCGTCTTGGTCGACGGCGTCTCACCGGAGACCAGGCCGGAGACCACATGCACCCGTCCGGCGCGGGCCCGGTCGGACAGCGCCCCACGCAGGGCCGCCACCTTCATCTTCTTGGGCGTGCGCTGGCTGTAGTCGCGCGGTGTGGGACCGTGCACGACACCGCCGCCGGTGAACTGCGGTGCCCGGATCGATCCCTGCCGAGCGCGGCCGGTGCCCTTCTGCCGGTAGGGCTTGGTGCCACCACCGGCCACCTCACCCCGAGTCTTGGTGGAGTGCGTACCCTGCCGTGCGGCGGCCAGCTGAGCGACCACCACCTGATGCATGAGCGGGATGTTCGCTGCTACGTCGAAGATCTCAGCAGGCAGTTCGGTAGTGCCTGCGCTGCCCCCCTCGGGAGTCTTGATATCGACCGTGCTCACTGCTGCACCCCACTCTTCCCCGCCGTCTTGACCAGCACCAGACCGCCCTTCGGACCGGGCACCGCACCTTTGATCAACAGCAGTCCGGATTCGGCGTCGACCCGGTGCACAGTGAGGTTCTGGGTGGTCACCCGCACATTGCCCATCCGGCCGGCCATCCGAGTGCCCTTGAACACTCGGCTCGGCGTGGCACAACCGCCGATCGAACCGGGCGAGCGGTACTTGCGCTGGGTGCCGTGACTGGCACCCAGGCCCTTGAAGCCGTGCCGCTTCATGACACCCGCGGTGCCCTTGCCCTTACTCGTGCCGACGACGTCGACGACGGCACCTTCCGCGAACACCTCCACTGTCACTTCCTGGCCGATCTCGTACTCCGCCGCATCGACGGTGCGCAGCTCGACCAGGTGGCGGCGCGGCGTGACGCCTGCCTTGGCGTAGTGCCCAGCCACCGGCTTGGTCACCTTGCGCGGGTCGATCGCACCGAACGCGAGCTGGACCGCGGGATAGCCGTCCTGCTCCGGGGTACGAACTCCGGTCACCACGCACGGACCGGCCTGGACCACGGTGACCGGCACGATCCTGTTGTTCTCGTCGAAGACCTGGGTCATCCCGAGCTTGGTACCCAGAATGCCCTTCACCCGCTTCTCCGCATCAGTCGCTGTCATCTTCCGGCCTTACTGGATGTTGACGTCGACGCTGGCAGGCAGGTCGATACGCATCAGCGCATCCACCGTCTTGGGCGTCGGGTCGAGGATGTCGATCAGCCGCTTGTGCGTGCGCATCTCGAAGTGCTCGCGCGAATCCTTGTACTTGTGCGGCGAGCGGATGACGCAGTACACATTCTTCTCGGTCGGCAACGGCACCGGCCCGACGACCCGAGCGCCGGTGCGCGTCACGGTCTCGACGATCTTGCGCGCGGAGGCGTCGATCGCTTCGTGGTCGTAGGCCTTGAGCCTAATCCGGATCTTCTGTCCCGCCATGGTGATTGGGGGTCCCTATCAGTCTCGTGCCGCTGGTCTCGTCGTGCTGGTCTCGTCGTGCTGGTCTCGGTGCACCGGCACCGGTCCCCGAGGTCGGGTGTGTCGCGCTCAACGCACAGACCGCGCTCACCCAGCATCCATCTCACGGAAGAGGTGTACGCAGCAGGGGCGCTCACACCACAGGCACCCGGTTACCCGGTCACCGTCGAACTGGAAGGCGTTCCCGGCAACAGCCTGTCGTACTGACAGCCGGTCGAACCGACTGCCCCGCCAAGCAATCGCTCAATGCTAAGTGAAGCCGTCGCGGGGATCAAATCCGGGGTCCGGCGGAGTCTTCCAC
>JBOHHD010000220.1:0-21696 GCA_050700515.1 Pseudonocardiaceae bacterium | reverse complement strand
GTCCAGCGCGGGCCGGGCCAGCCCGGCGAGCGTGGGCGCCACGGCGGGCTCCACCGCGGGCACCAGCCCGAGCAGTACCGGGTGTCCGATATCCCACGCCTCGGCGAGTGCGTCGAGGGTGGCCCGTGGCGCGCCGGCCAGGAGTTCGGCGTCGACCGCCAGCGCGTCGGCCCCCGCCCGGTGCAGCAATTCCAACGGCGGCCGCGGCGCGCAACAATGCACGATCCGCGGCCCGGGCAGCGCCGCGAGCACACCACTGAGCAGCTCGACCGCCTCCCTCTCGGGCACCGCGGGCACGGTGCCGTAGCCGGACGGGGTGGGCACGCCACCGGCGAGCACCGCGGGCAGACCTGGCTCGTCGAGCTGCACCACGGTCTGTACATCCAGCCGGCGGCACACCTCCGCAACGTGATTGCGCAGCCCTTCGGCCAACGACTCCGCGAACTCCCGCAACGCCCCGCGGTCGGTGAGCACCTTGTGCCCGTTGCGGCGCTCCACCGCGGCGGCCAACGTCCACGGCCCGGCCGCCTGCACCTTGAACACTTTGGGTCGGACCCCGGCGGACTCGATCGCCTCCTGCACCGCATCCAGATCGGTACGGAGCAGATCGACGGCGCGGCGATGCTCGTGACCGGGCCGCGCGCTGACCCGATATCCGGAGGGAACCACCTCGACAGCGATGTCGACGAGCAACGCGGCGGTGCGGCCGATCATGTCGGCGCCGAGGCCTCGGGCGGGCAACTCCGGCAGGTAGGACAGGCCGGGTAACTCGCCGATCACAACACGGGCGGTCTCGACGGGATCAGTGCCGGGCATCGACCCGATACCGGTGGCGGTACCGGAAGGCCAGAGGGTGCTCACGCCTGGCTGTCTACCAGATCCGAGTAGCTCGGCTGGGTTCAGCGGGTGGCCGTGATGGTGGCGCTGCCGAGCACGATGTCGCCACCGGGGTCGGTTCGGTAGAGCGCCACGGCCTGACCGGGCGCCACTCCGCGCAGCGACTCCCGCAGCTGCACCCGCACCCCATCCTCGACGGCCTCGGCCACCGCGCCCGCACACCCACCGTGCGCACGGACCTGAGCGACACACTCCACCGGAGCTGGGGGGGCGCCCGCAGTCCACACCGGACTGTGCGCCTCGATCACGCCGACCTCCAGACGCTGCGCCGAGCCCACTCGCACCGTCCCGGTCACCGGTTCGATGCCGAGCACGAATCGTGGACGACCGTCGACGGTGGGCCGGTCCACCCCCAGCCCGCGACGCTGGCCGATGGTGAAGCCGTACACCCCGCCATGGCGCCCGAGGACCTCACCGGTCTCCTCGTCGACCAGCTCCCCCGGCCGGGACCCCAGCCGTTCGGCGAGAAAAGCCCGGGTATCACCGGAGGGAATGAAACAGATGTCGTGGCTGTCCGGCTTGTCCGCGACAGCCAGCCCGCGCCTGGCGGCCTCCTGGCGAATCACGGCCTTCGGCGTGTCACCGAGGGGAAACAGCGCATGCGCCAGCTGGTCGGCGGTGAGCACCGCGAGCACGTAGGACTGGTCCTTGCTCGCATCCACCGCGCGGCGCAGCACGCCGCCCGTCAGCCGCGCGTAGTGCCCGGTGCAGACCGCGTCGAAGCCGAGGTCACGGGCTCTGTCCAGCAGCGCGGTGAACTTGATCCGCTCATTGCAACGCAGGCACGGGTTGGGAGTGCGGCCCACGGCGTACTCCGCCACGAAGTCCTCCACCACGTCGGTGGTGAACCGCTGCGCGAAGTCCCAGACGTAGAACGGGATGCCGATCACGTCAGCGGCGCGGCGCGCGTCGCCCGCGTCCTCTCTCGTGCAGCAACCACGGGCGCCGGTGCGCAAGGTGGCGGGCTGTGCCGACAGCGCCAGGTGCACCCCGACGACCTCGTGCCCGGCATCCACCGCGCGGGCGGCGGCCACCGAGGAGTCCACCCCACCACTCATCGCCGCCAGGATTCTCATCGAACCCAGACCTTCATCGGAACCAGACTTTCATCGAACCTGGGTCTTCCCCAGCACGGAAACGCTCACGACGCCCTCACCCTTCGCGTCCCGGCGCCACGGGCCCTGGCGATCACCGGCTCGATCGCGTCGAGCACGTCCGCCACATCGGCGGCCGTGGAGGTGTGCCCGAGGGAGAAGCGCAACGAGCCCCGCGCGGCGGCGGGCGAGGCACCCATCGCCAGCAACACATGGGAGGGTTGCGCCACTCCTGCCGTGCAGGCCGCTCCGGTGGAGCACTCGATCCCCCGGGCATCGAGCAACATCAGCAGCGAGTCCCCCTCGCAGTACGGGAAGGTGAGGTGCGCATTGCCCGGCAACCGCGAGGGACCGCCGTCGGTGACCCCGTCACCGGGATCACCGTTGAACACCGCATCGGGCACCCGGGCGAGGATGCCGTCGAGCAGCTCGTCACGCAGTCGCCGCAGCCGGGCCGCGGTCTGCGGCTGAGCCGCCACGGCTCGTCGGATCGCGGTGACCAGCCCGACGATCGCCGGGACGTCCAGCGTCCCCGAGCGCACATCGCGCTCCTGGCCCCCGCCGTGCAGCAGCGGAGTGACGGCGACGTCGCGGC
The DNA here is from genome assembly GCA_050700515.1 of Pseudonocardiaceae bacterium. GTDB lineage: Bacteria > Actinomycetota > Actinomycetes > Mycobacteriales > Pseudonocardiaceae. The sequence continues at coordinate 19,110 of JBOHHD010000220.1, read as the reverse complement.
CCAGCAGCAGCACCCCGGCTCCATAGGGACCGCCGAGCTTGTGCCCGGTCAAGGTCATTGCCGCCACCCCCGATCGGCCGAAGTGCACCGGCAGCTGGGCGACGGCCTGCACCGCGTCGGTGTGCAGCGGCACTCCGTACTCGGCGGCGATCTCCGCCAGCTCGCGCACCGGCGCCACGGTGCCCACCTCGTTGTTCGCCCACATCACGCTCACCAGCGCAACCGAGTCCGGGTCCGGGGCCAGCGCGGCACGCAGCGTCTCCGGCTGCACCCGGCCCTGGCCATCGACCTCCAGCCAGACCACCTCGGCGTTCTCGTGCTCGGCCAACCAGGCCACCGTGTCCAGGACGGCGTGGTGCTCCACCGTGGAGACGAGTACCCGTCTGCGGCGTTGATCCGCCGCTCGCCGCGCCCAGTACAGCCCCTTGACGGCCAGGTTGTCGCCCTCCGTGCCACCACCGGTGAAGACCACCTCGGAGGGGCGGGCGCCGAACGCCTCGGCGATGCTCTCCCGGCTCTCCTCGACGGTGCGCCGAGCCCGACGGCCCGAGCCGTGCAAGGACGAGGCGTTGCCCAGGACGGACAGCGCCTCGCTCATCGCTGCCGCCGCGTCAGGCAGCATGGGAGTCGTCGCGGCGTGATCGAGATACGTCATCGGAACACCAGCCTAACCGCGCCTGCTGGTGTCGCAGTTGTTGCCGTGCTGACCACCGTCTCCGCTTACCCAGGACGCCCTAGTGCTTGCGCTTGGCGACCTCTTCGGTGAGCTGAGGAGCGATGGCGAACAGGTCGCCCACGACCCCGAAGTCGGCGATCTCGAAGATCGGGGCGTCCGGGTCCTTGTTGACCGCGACGATGGTCCGTGAGGTCTGCATGCCGGCCCGATGCTGGATGGCACCGGAGATGCCCAGCGCGACGTACAGCTGCGGCGAAACCGTCTTGCCGGTCTGCCCGACCTGGAACTGATGCGGGTAATACCCGGAGTCGACCGCTGCCCGCGAGGCCCCGACCGCCGCACCGAGCGAGTCGGCCAGCTTCTCGACGACGGCGAAGTTGTCCGCCGAGCCGACGCCGCGGCCACCGGACACCACCACACTGGCCTCGGAGAGCTCTGGTCGATCACCACCCTCGACGGGCCGCCGCTCGACGATCTTCGCCGTCCTCGCCGCGTCCACCGCGGGAACCTCGACCGCTTCCTCGTTCGCCGCCCCCTGCACGGCGATCGCGTCGATCGAGCCGGGCCGGACCGTGATCACCGCGACCGGAGTGGTGGCCCTGGACTTGGCCAGGTAGGAACCGCCGAACACCGAATGCGTCGCGGTGCCGTCGTCGGCCAGATCGACGGCGTCGGAGAGCAGACCCGAACCGGTACGCACAGCGAGTTTGCCCGCGATCTCCTTGCCGTCCGGGGAGGTGGCCAGGAGCACAGCAGCCGGACGGGCTGTTTCGACCAGCGAGGCCAGCACGCCCACGGCCGGTGCGGTGAGGTAGCCGTCCACGTCGTCGGACTCGGCGACGTAGACCTTGGCCGCGCCGTAGGCCCCCAGCACATCGATGAGCTTGGCGGCGGTGCCCGGTCTGCCGACCACCACCGCCGAGGGTTCGCCGAGCCGCATCGCGGCCGTGAGCAGCTCGTGGGTGACCTTCTTGACCTCCCCGTCGGTGTGCTCGACAAGGACCAGGATCTCTGCCATGACCGGTTCTCCTCTTCGACGCCAGTCGTCAGATCAGCTTCTGGCCGATGAGATATTCGGCGAGCTTGACCCCGCCGTCGCCCTCGTCGGTAACGACCTGCCCGGCCGCACGCGGCGGGCGTGGCGCGGCCTCGATGACCGTGGACGTGGCGCCGCCCAGCCCGACCGCGCCGGGCTCGATGCCGACGTCACCCAGCGACAGCGTGCTGACCGGCTTCTTCTTCGCCGCCATGATGCCCTTGAACGAGGGATAGCGCGGTTCGTTGATCTTCTCGTTCACGCTGATCACGGCGGGCAGGTCGGCCCGCAGGACCGTGACCGCATCGTCGGTCTCCCGCTCCACGGTCACCGCGCGGCCCTCGACGGTGACCTTGCGGGCGTGCGTCAGATCGGGCCAACCCAGCGCCTCGGCGACCATTGCAGGGACGGCGCCGACCGTACCGTCGGTCGCCTCATTACCCGCGAGGACAAGATCCACATCACCGAGAGTGCTGATGACCTTGGCCAGCACCCTGGCGGTCTGCACCGCGCACGACCCGTGCACCCCTTCATCGGACAGGTGCACCGCCTTGTCCGCGCCCATCGACAGCGCCTTGCGGATCGCATCGGTGGCCCGCTCGGGACCCATGGTGACGACGGTGACCTGACTCTCGACCACAGCCTTGATCTTGAGTGCTTCCTCGACAGCACGTTCGTTGATCTCGTCGAGCACGGCATCGGCCGAACCGCGATCAAGGGTGTGGTCGGAGTCGGTCAGTCTGCGCTCGGACCAGGTGTCGGGTACCTGCTTGATCAGAACGACGATGTTCATGATCTTCTTCGACCTCCTACAGACTGGTGCGCGCCTGCCGTGCGCAGTGCTAAAGCCTGCCACTGCGCCTCACGTTACTGGCGGTTAGCACAATCACATAGCAGGGGTGAGGCCCCTCACGTTACACACCTGTACCAGACATCCGCGCAGCGGACATCATGGGGTATTCAACGGACTGAGTGGGGTTTCGGGTACGTTTGACCCCGCCCAGTCGGTTGAATTCGGTCGAGGAGAGTGGATACTCCGCGGCAGGAGCACGAAGTCTTGAGAACAGGCTCTAGACTAGGCTGCGGTGGGCGTTCTCCCATGCCTCCAACACCTCGCCGGACAGCCGCCCGCGATCACTGACGCTGTGGCCGTTCTGCTTGGCCCACCCCCGGATCGACTTCAGCGTCTCCCGGTTGTAGCTGGTGGACATGCTGCCGCTCTTGGTGACCCGGCCCGATACCCGGCCACCTCGGCGGCGGCCGCCGGTCCTGCGGCCCGCTCCGGTGTACTGGGCAAGGGCGTCCCGAAGCTTTGCCGCGTTCTCGTCACTGAGATCGAGTTCGTAGCTGATGCCATCAAGCGCGAACTCGACCGTACCAATGTCCTCCGCTTCCTCGCCGGTGAGATCGTCGACCATCGTGACTACCGTCTTCTGTGCCATTGGATGAATCCCTTCGTTGATGTGGTCAAGGTGCTCTGCACCCTAACGCAACGACTCGTCCTGATGCGAAGAGACACGGCGAAAGGAACCACAGCCGGTGCAGTATTTGCTGCCGCTGGCAAGATGGTAACCATGCCGTCACCCTCGTGCATGGTGCTGCACTGCACCGATAGCAGCAGCGAGCCCAATCACGAGGTGAGTACACCCGGGGACGACTCCAGCTGGCAGGCGACACCGGTGTGCGCACAACACTGGCTGCGTATCGACGCCGGCGAACCATGGCTATGGGTGCCGGGGCGCCGGTTGAAGGGAGTCGGGTCCACCCTGGCCGAAGGTTGTATCTTGATGGGCGCTGAGCTGGCCGGTTACGGCCTCGTCATCGACGCTGACATCAGGATGAACAGCAGTGCTCTGTTCAGTCCCGATCTCTTCGACGGTCAGCAGACACCCACTCTGGCGATCGACGGTCGAGTATTCGGTGCGGGTGAGATGGTCGCCATCGAGCTTGTCCTCACACCGGAGACGGTGCGGCGGCTGAAAGAGGCCCTACGTTTCTTTCCTACGTGATGGTCCGGACACATGGTTGACACCGCACTCTGCACGCCGGGCATGACGTGGTCATCGCCACCGCCCCTGGCAACGAAGCGAGCCATCGACCTGCTGCCCCGCGCGATGGACTGGAAACCCGACGTCGTGATTCACGGAGCGTCCGTGGCCAGCCACCCCTCGTGCCCTCACGCGTTGAGGTCGAATGCAGTCTGCCCGTTGCCGGATCGAAGTGGTGAGCATGGGGTTGAATCCTAACCAGCATCAGGGACTGTTTGGTGAGTCGTTCGTCCGCGTGCTCGCATCAGCCGAGTGCGCCATCCCAAGATCGAGGTTCAGGTCAAGTCATGGTCCCGCCTCCGGGCGGTCTGGCATGACGGACATTGGCAGTATCGACCGAGGACGGAACATTTCAACGAACTCGCCGGAACGGACTTCGCGCTCCCCCGCTTCCTCGTCCTGGTCATCGTGCCCGACGACCGGGTTGACTACGCGACCGTCAGCCCCGAATCCGTGCATCTGAAGTACGCAGCCTACTGGCAATCGCTACGGGACGAGGATCGGGTAAGGGAAACCCGGATACCAGCCCCGGTGCCGCGCGCCCGACGCGGCTGGTGGCCTGGATGTACTCCGCGGTGGACTCGGGCTGGTTGCAGACCACCATGACACCGAGCCGGGACACATCGACGCCGACGGCGATCATGTTCGTTGCCAGCAGCACATCAATCGGGTGCGGGATGTCCTTGCCCGCGCCTCGGGGGAAGGGCATTCCACCGAACTCTGCCCCCGAATCACCGGACCCTGGGCGCGCCCGCGCTGCTTGAGCCATTCCTCGGCCTGGTCGTTCGTATCGGGGGTGACCCGCGCGCCGACCCACCTCCCGATCCGGAACGGGAGGTCGCCCCAGGTGGACGGGTCGGCGCGGCGCAACACCTCAGCGGCGCAGATCAGCGTCGTCGCACGTTCGAACTGCTGGATGGTGAGCAACCGCAGCGTGTAGCGCATCATCCGCGTCGTGATCCCGACGCGCAGGCCATGGTGCCATCTTGGTGCACCGAATGATGACATCCTAGAGTGGCGCCATGTCGAAACGTCTTGGGCTGAACCTGCCTGATGAGACCCACACACAGGTCAAGCAACGCGCCGACGCAGCCGGTGTCTCGGTGCACTCGTGGATTGTCGCCGCGATCGAACGCGAGAACTTCCGGCAGCTCTGCCAGGAGGCCAACGAGTGGTGGGCACAGCATCCCGAGGCCGCCCAGCGGCAGCTCGCCGACTACCACCAACGCGAGGGCCTCCGGGCGCGCGGACAGGCGGACCGTGGCTCCTCCGCCGCGTAGAGGCCAAGTGTGGACGGTGACTGACAACTCACCACATCGGGTGCTGATCTACTCCGGCAACATGTTCAACGAGCTGCCCGACGTGCCGTATGTGATCACAATGGAGGTAGCTGTCGAGCCCGATCCGATGGAGGTGGAGCTGCCGGACGGGTTAAGAGTGGCCTACACCCGCCTCGACAACGTGCCCAAGTCGCTGCTCGGCGACGTCATCGGTGAGGTGCCTGGCGAGCTGATGGAGCGGATCAACACCAGGTTGTTCATGGTGATCACTACGCAGTGATCAACGTTGACGTCGGTGGTGCGCGCCCAACGGTGGAGGCAGCGAAGTTCGCCCGTCGGTCGATCTCGGACGTCGATGCTCTGTCGTGACACAGAAAACCCCCAGGAGCCAAGCCCTGGGGGTTGTTATTAATCAGTACTACTGTCACAGTCAGTGATAGCCTTGCCGGTATGAACAGTTAATTGCCCGTCACGATACCGAAGATACAGGGGAAAACCATAGATGATTGAAGCAATTGATACTGTGACCAGACCCGGTAGCGCTCGCCCACAATTGTCCATTGCCTCGAATTTGTTGAGCCATAAAGCTAGCATGCAGGCAGTGGGGAGAGGTTTCAAGTTGTAGCTTAAGCTATCCGACGAAGATTTCTGCAAAGAATTTATATTGCTTTGCGATCCCTCGCCGGCTGACACTATTACCGCCAGCCCGGCAAGTGCATCGACAATCCGCCAACGTACATGGCGTCTCCTCGACCTCTAGTAGGAGAGTCCCGAGCCGTAGTGACAGCCGGCCACGCCAGGTTCAGGCCGACGTGGCAACTGCTTGACACTGTAGAGTTTTCAAGCCCGGGACACTTGGGCAGGAGTGGTCTACCGGCTCTCGCTCAGGCGGGGTAGACACGTAGGCACATTAACGTGCAAACCGGATCAACCCCGTCTCACCGATGCCGCAGCCCCTCATGTAGTGAGTGCGTCCAGGGCGCGCCGTCAGCGTAGATCGTCGTCAGCGACGTCGCCCCAGCCGGCGCTGGCTACCGTCCATGCCTCGTAGCCGAGCTTGCGAAGCAAAGAAGCGACAGCGGTGTCGAGGTCTTGGTCGCACACGAAGCGCAACTCAGGCAACCCCTCCCCGGCGCACAGCTTCGACATCTTCGGGGGTCAAGTCTGGGAATGCCTCAAGCACCTGGTTGGTCGATCGGCCAGCATCGAGGTTCGGGCCGTAGATCACCTTCCCACTGCCCGTCGGGGTGCTGGAAGTGCACCTGAACGCGGTGAACGGAGACCCTCAACTGGGTCAGCGGCTGGGTGGTACCGGGGGACTTCAGGTGCTCGACAATTCGTCTGATGTGCTGCAGTGAAATGCGGTACTCCGTGCGGAGTTGGGCGGCCACCATGAGTGCCAGGAGATCGAGGAAACCATAAAGTCGGATACGACGACCGGGACCGACTCGGGTATCGACCGCAGGCTCGACCAAGCCAGTTCGCGCCCAGTAGTCGATCGGCCTGGAACTGAGACCAGAAATCGCGATGGCCTTATTCCGTGACACAGCTAAGCGCCGCTGATCAAGCAGTTCGTCGTTCGGACCGTCAATCACCGTCACACCATCGCACAATGATGTGTCAGCGCTGCGGAGCCCGGCTCGGCGCCTCACCCGTCCGTTGCAATCGGGAAGCTGCAATCGAGGAGCTTGAGTCGTCGAGGCGTTCTCACCGGCTCCCGACCATGAGGACGTAGGCTGGGTGGGTGCCGGTGGGCGTAGCGGTGGTCGGCAGCGTGAATCTCGATCTCGTGGCCGCGGTATCGCGACTCCCTGGCCCCGGGGAGACCCTGACCGCCACCGGACTGACCCGAATTCCCGGGGGCAAGGGCGCCAACCAGGCGTTGGCCGCGTGCCGGATGGGGCTTGCGGTCCGGCTGGTGGCCGCGACGGGAACCGATCAGGAGGCCGACACCGCGCTGGGCCTGCTGCGTGCCGGTGGCGTCGACCTCAGCGGAGTGCGACAGACGGACGAACCGACCGGGCTGGCGCTGATCGCGGTCGATGACGAAGGCGAGACAACCATCGTCGTGGTGCCCGGCGCCAACGCCACTCTGCGGGTACAGGCCCAGGACGTAGCGGCTGCCGAGGTGGTGCTCACCGTGCTCGAAGTGCCCGAACCGACCGTTACCGCGGCAGCCCGGTACACCACAGGGCTGTTCGTGCTCAATGCCGCCCCGGCCCGTCCGGTGCCGTCCGAGGTGATCCGGCGCGCCGACCTGGTGGTGGTCAACAGAGCCGAGCACGCCGCGGTGCCGGGGCTGGACGCGGCGCGGGCCGTGGCCATCACCCACGGCGCGCGCGGCGCGGTGCTGCTCCGCGAGGGCCGAGAGGTGGCCCGGGCCGCTCCCCCGGCAGTCCGAGCCGTCGACGGCACCGGAGCGGGAGATGCGTTCGTCGGCGCCGCGGTGGCCGGCCTGCTCGACGGGCGCCGGGACGCCGAACTGCTCGCCAGGGCATGTGCGGCCGGCGCCCTGGCGGCCACCCGAGCCGGCGCCCAGCCATCGTTGCCCACTGCCGCCGAGATCGACGAGATACTCACCCGATGAGCATCCCGATGATCATCGATACCGACCCCGGGGTGGACGACGCGGTCGGCCTGCTGCTCGCCGCCGCCAGTCCCGAGGTGAAGCTGCTCGGTATGACCACGGTGTTCGGCAACGCCGACGTGAAACTCACCACCACCAATGCCCGGCGGCTACGGGAACTCGCCGGACTGGGCCACGTGCCGGTGGCCGCCGGTGCTGCCCGGCCGCTGGTGCACCCCCGGGATCCGCGTGGCGAGTCCTGGCACGGTCCGGACGGCCTCGGCGGGCGCGCCTACCTGCTACCCGAACCGACCGGACCGGTCAGTTCCCGCGGCGCTGTTGCGCTGATGGCGGATCTGCTGCACGCCTCGCCCACTGCGGTCACGCTGGTGGCGATCGGCCCCCTGACCAACGTCGCCCTGCTGCTCGCCGCACATCCCGACGTCAAGGCCAGGATCAGCCGCATCGTGGCCATGGGCGGCCGGCTGTCCGGCCGGCCGGCCGAATTCAACGTCCACTCCGATCCGGAGGCCGCCCGCCGGGTGCTCGTCGACGAGGACGTGCCGACCACCCTGGTACCGCTGGACCTGACCCTACGAGCCGCGGTCGATCGGAGCTGGCTCTACGAACTGGCCGCCGCCGGACCTCGGTGCGCCACGCTGGCCGGGGTCATCGAGCACTCCCGCGCCCTGTTCCGGGAGAGCACCGGCCGTGACGCCGTAGCACTGCACGACTCCTTTGCCGTGTTGGAGGCCGCTGTGCCCGGCACACTCCACGTCACACCGATGCCCCTCGAGGTGATCTGCGACCGTGGCCCGGATCGCGGCACGGTGGCCCGCGCCGCGAGGGGCAGGATTGTGCAGGTGGCGTCGGATGCAGACCTGGCCTCGATCAGTGCGACGATCCTGAGCCGGCTCGGCGGACTGCGGTAACGCCCGGTGAGCCGGAGTCGCTACCGGCCACGCCGCGTCAGCGGCCGCTGAACGTCGCCTTGCCGGGGCCGTGGTCGAGGAACGAGCGCATCCCCGCCGCGCGGTCCTCGGTGCTGAACAGCGCGGCGAAGGCGTGGGTCTCCAGCCGCAGCCCACTGGTCAGGTCGACATCGAGCCCTCCGTCGATGGCCGCCTTGGCCGCGGCCAGTGCGCGTGACGGCCCGGCGACGAACTGCTCGGCCCAACGCCGCGCCGCGCCGTACACCTCTTCCGGAGTGACCACCTCGTCGATCATCCCGATTCGCAGTGCCTCCTCGGCCGCGACGAACCGCCCGGTGTAGATCAGCTCCTTGGCCCGCGCCAGGCCGATCAGGCGGGTCAGCCGCTGGGTGCCGCCGGCTCCGGGAATGATTCCCAGCAGGATCTCCGGCTGCCCCACCTTGACGTCGTGCCCGGCGATCCGCCGGTCGCAGCACAGCGTGAGCTCGTAGCCGCCGCCCAGGGCGAACCCATTGATCGCGGCGACGGTGGGTTGCGGAATGCCGGCCACCGCGCTGAACGACGAGGACAACGCGCCCGCCTGGGCCGCCATGTCCACGGCCGACATCGCCTCCATCTCCTTGACATCGGCGCCCGCCGCGAACACCTTCGGCCCGCCATAGACGATCACTGCTCGGATGTCGTCGCGGCCGCCGGCCTGGTGCGCGGCGGCCCGGACCTCCTCCTGCATCTGCCTGTTCAGCGCGTTCATCGGCGGCCGGTCCAACCGGATAGTGCCGACGCCCCCGTCCACTTCGAGCCTGACGAACTCGCTCACCCGGGTACCTCCTCACCGCTGCCGGCCTTCGCGGCAGCAGGCTATCGACGGCCTTGCGAAGCAGGCTATCGGCGCTGGGCGAAGAAGCGGTCCCCCGAACGTTGCAGGACGAGATCCACCCCGAAGGTCTTCGACAGGTTCTCCTCGGTGAGCACCGCATCCAGCAGTCCCTGGGCGACCACCGACCCGTCCTGCATCAGCATGGCGTGGGTGAAGCCGGACGGGATCTCCTCGACGTGATGGGTCACCAGAACGGTGGCGGGGGCTTCCGAATCGACGGCCAGGGTGGCCAGCCGGGCCAGCAGGTCCTCCCGGCCACCCAGGTCCAGCCCAGCGGCGGGCTCGTCGAGCAGCAACAGCTCCGGATCGGTCATCAACGCCCTGGCGATCAATACCCGTTTGCGCTCCCCCTCCGACAACGTCGCGAAACGGCGCTCAGCCAGACCCGCGACCCCCAAAGCAGCGAGCAGGCCGGCGGCGCGGGCGGTATCCAGCACCTCATAACCCTCCCGCCACCGGCCGACGACCGAGTAGCCCGCGCTCACCACGAGATCGGCCACCACCTCGTCGCCGGGGACCCGAGCGGCCAGCGACGCCGAGGAGAACCCGATCCGCGGCCGGAGCTCGAACACGTCGGTACGGCCGAGCTGTTCTCCCAGCACATACACCTGCCCGGTGGTCGGGTGCAGCTGCGCGGCCGCCAACCGCAGCAGGGTGGTCTTGCCGGCGCCGTTGGGCCCGAGAACGACCCACCTCTCGTCCAGCTCGACCCGCCAATCCACCCTGTCCAACAGGACGGTGGCGCCGCGCCGGACGACCACGTCATCCATCCGCACGACGAGATCGGTCAGGTCGACCGCTGCCTCGGCGCTGGACGCGCCACGCTTTTCGCCGGTCTCCGGTGGGTGCCTATGGCGCGCGCTCACCGGACTATTGTGCGCAACCACGCTGCGGCCGAACCGCGCGGGAGGTCTCACCAGGCGGGCAAAATGGCTTATTGTGACCGAATCGCTACTTGCGCCTCCGCCGAAGGTCGGCTGGCCATTCCCCCTCGGCGCGCATCCGGAGGGTGGTGGAGTGCGGTTCGCGGTCGCTTCATCGATCGCTGAGGCCGTGGATGTATGCCTGCTGTCCCCCGACGGGACGGAACGCCGGGCGCCGTTGACCGAACGCACTTTCGGCGCCTGGCACGGGTTGGTGCACGGTCTGGGCCCGGGGCAGCGTTACGGCTACCGCGTGCACGGTCCCTGGGATCCCGCCCGCGGTCTGCGCTGCAACCCCGCCAAACTGCTCCTCGACCCCTACGCCCGGCGGGTCGAGGGCACCGTCACCGACCTGGATGCCGCGCTGGGTTACCAGGTCTATCCCGCCGGACCCCGCTCCGAGATCGACTCACGGGGCAGCGTCCCGGTGTCGGTGGTGACCGCACCCGGCGGACCGGACACCGGCCTGCGGCCGGACGTGCCGTGGGAGCAGACAGTCGTCTACGAGCTGCACGTCCGGGGCTTCACCCGCACCCATCCCGATGTGCCACCCGAGCACCGCGGCACTTACCTGGGGCTCGCACACCCTTCGGTGCTCTCCTACCTCACTGACCTCGGCGTCACCACGGTCGAGCTGCTGCCGGTGTCGGCGTTCTGCGACGAGCCGTGGTTGCTGCGCCGGGGACGACGGAACTACTGGGGGTACTCGCCCCTGGCCCTGCTCGCGGTGCATCCCGGCTACGCCGCGGTGCCCGGGGCCGAAGTCGAGGAGTTCCGCACGATGGTGGCCGCGCTGCACGCCACCGGCATCGAGGTCATCGTCGACGTGGTGACCAACCACACCTGCGAGGGTGGCCTGGACGGTCCCACCCTGTGTTACCGCGGCCTGGACGCGCCCGCCTACTACCTCGACCGTGACCTCTCCGGCTGCGGAAACACCCTCGATGCGGGCTCGGCCACCGTGATCCGGCTGGTCACCGACGCGTTGCGCTACTGGGCGGGCGAGCTGGGCGTCGACGGGTTCCGCTTCGACCTGGCCAGCGTGCTGGGGCGGCCCCGGGGCAGGCCGTTCGACCCGGCCGCCGCGCTGCTGAGCGCCATCACCTGCGACCCGCTGCTGTGCACCCGCAAGCTCATCGCCGAACCCTGGGACGCCACCGGCGACGGATACCGGGTCGGGGGATTCCCCCCGGACTTCAGCGAGTGGAACGGGCGCTACCGCGACGTCGTGCGCGACTTCTGGCGCGGTGTGCCCGGCGTCAGTGAGCTTGCCTCCCGGCTGGCCGGCAGCTCCGATCTCTACGCGGCGAGCGGACGCCGGCCCTGGGCATCGATCAACTTCGTCACTGCCCACGACGGGTTCACGTTGCGTGATCTGGTCTCCTACAACCGCAAACAGAACTTGGCCAACGGTGAGGCCGAGGCGGACGGCACCGATGACAACCGATCGTGGAACTGCGGCGCCGAAGGGGAGACCGACAATCCCGCGGTGCGCACGCTGCGCGCCCGCCAGGCCCGCAACCTGCTGGCCACCCTGGTGCTGTCCACCGGTACCCCCATGCTGGTGGCAGGCGACGAGCGCTGGCGCACCCAGCGGGGCAACAACAATCCCTACTGCCTGGATGATCAGACATCCTGGCTGGACTGGTCCGACGATCCCGCGGATCCCACCGCCGAGCAGATGGCGGCGTTCACCCGCCGGCTGCTCGCCCTGCGGAACGACACCCCGGCACTGCGCCAGCCCGAGTTCTTCGAGGGTCGCGATACCCCCGATGACGTCCCCGACCTCGTGTGGCTGCGGCCCGACGGTAAACCCATGGAGCTGGGGGACTGGCAGGACGGCGACCGGCTGACCCTCGGCATGTGGATCAACGGCGCCGATGTGCGCTCCCACCCGGCGCCACCGCCCACCGACTCGTGGTTGCTGATCCTGCACGCCGGCACCCACCCGATCACGGTGGTGCTGCCGGGTACCGAATTCGGCGAGCGTTACGAACCGGTACTGGACACCGGGTTCCCGGACGGCTGGTCCGCCCGAGCCCGAGCCCGGCGCCCGAACACCCGGATGACGGTGCAGGGGCGCACCCTGCTGGTTTTCCGGGCCGTCCAGCGGCAGGAATCAGGTGGCCAGGTGGAGTAAGCCGAACTCGGCGGGGCTGGCCATCAGGGGGTGCCGGGGCAGGACCCGTACGGTGTAGCCGAGCAAACCGGCATGCGGTAAGTGCAGGGTCGCCTCGAAACGCCGGTTCTCCCCCGACAGGTCACCACTACTCACCGGTGTCATGGGCACCACGAGGGTGTCCCGAAGCTCGTCACGGTCATCGACTCGGCCGACGATGGCCTGCACCTCGACGTCAGGGGGTTGGAGGCCGGCCAACTCGACCACAGCGCGGACGGTGATCTGCGAGCCCAGCTCCGGCGTGTCGGGCAGCCCGGAGGTGTCCACCTGAGCTACCCGTACCCGCAGCCAGGAGGCGCGGATCCGGGACCGGTAGGCGGCCAGCGCGCGGGCACCGGCGAAGGAGTCCGCCCGCACCGCGGCCGCCGCGCAGGTGGCAGGCGCGTACAAGCGCTCCACGTACTCCTGCACCATCCGGGATGCCTGGACCTGCGGGCGCAACGCGGCCAGGGTGTGTCGCACCATGGACACCCAACGGGTGGGCACCCCGTCACCGGCTCGGTCGTAGAACCGGGGGGCGACCTGCGAGGCGATGAGGTCGTAGAGCGCGTTGGCCTCCAGGGTGTCGCGACGTTCCGGATCGGCCACGCGGTCCGCGGTGGGGATGGCCCAGCCGTTCTCGCCGTCGTAGAACTCGTCCCACCAGCCGTCCCGGATGGACAGGTTCAACCCGCCGTTGAGCGCGGACTTCATTCCCGACGTACCGCAGGCCTCCAGCGGTCGCAGGGGGTTGTTCAGCCACACATCGCAGCCCCAGTACAGGTAGCGAGCCATCGACATGTCGTAGTCCGGGAGAAAGACGATCCGGTGCCGGACGTCCGGTGCGTCGGCGAACTGGACGATCTGCTGGATCAGCGCCTTGCCCCCGTCGTCGGCGGGGTGCGACTTACCCGCGATCACCAGCTGCACCGGGCGCTGCGGGTCCAGCAGCAGGCTGCGGAGCCGGTCGGGATCACGCAGCATGAGGGTGAGCCGCTTGTAGGTGGGTACCCGGCGGGCGAAACCGATGGTGAGCACGGCCGGGTCGAAGACCCTGGAGGTCCATCCCAGCTCCGGCTCGGAGGCGCCCCGGACCAGCCACGCCGCGCGGACCCGCCTGCGCACCTCGTTCACCAGCCGCGAGCGCAGCGCGCAACGCAGCTCCCACAGCATCGAGTCGGTGACCGTTTCCCAGTCGGTGCCCCCCGCGGAGCTGTCATCGGGCTCGCCGAGCAGCGTGGAGATCTCCCGCGCCGCCCAGGTGGGGCCGTGCACCCCGTTGGTGACCGACCCGATCGGCACCTCGTCGACGTCGAACTCCGGCCACATTCCCCGAAACATCGCCCGGGACACCGCTCCGTGCAGCTGCGAGACCCCGTTCGCCCGCTGGGCGAGACGCAGCCCCATCTGCGCCATGTTGAACATGCCGGGGTTGTCCTCGGCGCCCAGCGCCAGCACCCGGTTGACATCGACACCGGGCAGCAGTGCCCCGTCCACGTCACCGCCCGCCCCGGTGAAGTAATGGCGCACCATGTCCACCGGGAAACGGTCGATACCCGCGGATACCGGGGTATGGGTGGTGAACACCGTACCCGCCCGCGTGGCCGTCAATGCCTCATCGAAGTTCAATCCCGACTGGCTCATCAGCTCACGGATCCGCTCCAGACCCAGGAAACCCGCGTGACCCTCATTGGTATGGAACACCTCGGGCTGGGGTTGGCCGGTGAGCTCGCAGAACATCCGTACCGCGCGGACCCCGCCGATCCCGGCGAGGATCTCCTGCTTGATCCGGTGGTCCTGGTCGCCGCCGTAGAGCCGGTCGGTGATCCCCCGCAGATCGTCGGGATTTTCCGCGCTGTCGCCCTGGCTGAAGTCACTGTCCAGCAGCAGCAGGGGTACCCGGCCGACATCGGCGCGCCAGATCCGCGCCCGCAGCACCCGCCCGCCCGGCATGCCGACCCGCACCAGCAGCGGCCCACCCGTGGCGTCGGACACCAGCGACAGCGGCAGCCCCAACGGGTCCAACGCCGGGTAGTGCTCCTGCTGCCAGCCGTCCAGGGACAGTGACTGGCGGAAATAACCCGACCGGTAGAGCAACCCGACCCCGATCAGCGGCACCCCGAGATCGGACGCGGCCTTCAGATGATCACCTGCCAGGACTCCCAGCCCCCCGGAGTAGTTCGGCAGCACTTCGGAGACACCGAACTCCATGGAGAAGTACCCGATCGACGACGGCAGCGTGAGCAGCTCCGCTCGGCGCTGCTGGTACCAGCGGGGCTCCTCCAGATAGCGGCGCAGATCGTCGGCGAGCACCCTGGTGCGGGCCACCACCGCCTCGTCGGCGGCCAGCGCGGTGAGCCGCTCGGTGGGGACCTCCCCGAGCAGCCGCACCGGGTCGCCCTCCACGGCCTCCCAGGTGCGCTCATCCAACGAGGCGAACAGATCCTGGGTGGGCGGGTCCCACGTCCAGCGCAAGTTGGTGGCCAGCATCTCCAGCGGAGCCAGCGGCCCCGGTAGCTGGGCCCGGACGGTGAACCGGCGCAGTGCTCTCACGAGCGCGGACCCTATCCCCTCCGCGTGTCAGTCGTTGATGTACTGCGTGTCATTCATTGGTGTACGGGATGACTCTCAGCAGCATCGTGCAACCCGGTGTGGGGCGGCGTCGTCTCCTTCGAGGTGGTCGATACTCGACAAGGTGATCGGCCGGAGAGAAACCGGACCCGAAGGGACGAGAATGCGTCACAGCTCCGCAAGAATCGTCATGGCACTCGCAGCCGGATTACTCGGGGGTGGACTGCTCGGCGGCTGCGCCGACGAAGCGGAGCCGACCACCCCGCCCACGGCTACCCCGCCCACGGCGACCGCGGCACCGTTACCCCTGCCGCAACCGGTTCCGCCGGAGGGCCCGGTCCCCCCGGAGCCGGGGTTGGGTCCGGAGGATCGGGCACTGATCGTCCAGGCCCGTGGCGTCGGGGCACAGTGGGTCGTCCTGTTGGTGGCTCCGGCGCCGAACCGCACCGACGAGGCCGCCAAGGAGCTGGAAGAGCTCGGCGGGGTGCTGGGCACCGCCGGGCCGGGGGGCGGCTTCCTGCGGTTGACCATGCCCACCGAAGGTGTCGAACGAGCCGCCGCCCTGCCCGCGGTCGCCGCGCTGGACGTCGAGCAGATCATCCCGCCGGACAGCGCCCGTCCGCACGGCTGATCGGGCTAACCTCGGTGCGGTACTCGACCCTCGGTGAGGTACTCGACGTGCCCCGAACGAGCAGTCCCGGCACAATGTGTATCGGTGCAGAACCGACGAGTGTATTCGGTGCAGAACCGACGGGAAGAGGTCGGCGCGGTGAGTGGTCGGATCGCCATCGACGATGTGACGCCCATGGTTTCCTGCGGGAAGTACCCCAGCAAAGCGGTGATCGGGGAGCATGTTCCCGTCGCGGCAACGGTGTGGCGGGAGGGCCACGACGCGGTGGCCGCCACCGTGGTCTGGAGCGGCCCCGGCGACCAGCCCGGCCGGGAGATCCAGATGCGACCGGGAGCACCGGGCCTGGACCGGTTCCACGCAACGGTGATACCGGACCGGATCGGCTGCTGGACGTTCCGGGTGGACGCCTGGGCCGACCCGTGGGCCACCTGGCGGCACACGATCGAGGTGAAGATCGGGGCAGGCCAGACGGTGTCCGAGCTGGTCAACGATCTGGAGGTGGGTGCCCAGCTGCTGGAGCGGGCGTCAAGGCGTCCCACCCAGCGGCCCAACGAAGTGGTACTGGCCGCCGCGGTACAGGCACTGCGCGACACCGAGCGCCCTCTCAGCGAACGGGTCGGCCCAGCGCTGGCGACCTTGGTGACGAAGGCACTGGCGGCCGATCCGATCCGCGAGCTGATCACCAAGGGTTGTCCGCATCGGGTGTGGGTGGATCGCCCGCGCGCCCTGTTCAGCTCCTGGTACGAGTTCTTCCCCCGCTCCACCGGAGGCCGGGACGATCAGGGCAACCCCGTGCACGGGACCTTCACCACCGCCATCGGTGAGCTGGACCGGGTCGCCGCAATGGGCTTCGACGTGGTGTACCTGCCGCCGATCCACCCGATCGGTGAGGTGAATCGCAAGGGTTCCAACAACACGGTCGAGGCCGAGCCCGACGCCGTCGGATCCCCGTGGGCGATCGGTTCGGTCGAGGGGGGGCACGACGCGCTACATTCCCAGCTGGGCACCATGGCGGACTTCAAGGCTTTCGTCGCCAGAGCGGGCGAACTGGGGATGGAGGTCGCGCTGGACTACGCACTGCAGTGCGCCCCGGATCATCCCTGGGCCAAGGAGCACCCCGAGTGGTTCACCGTCCGCCCCGACGGGACGATCGCCTACGCCGAGAACCCTCCCAAGCGCTATCAGGACATCTACCCCCTCAATTTCGACACCGACCCGCACGGCAGCTACTCCGAGATGATGCGGGTGATGCTGTTCTGGGTGGAACACGGCGTGCGGATCTTCCGGGTGGACAACCCCCACACCAAGCCTCCGGATTTCTGGCACTGGCTGATCTGGCAGGTCAAAGAACGCCATCCGGATGTGTTGTTCCTGTCCGAGGCATTCACCCGCCCCGCCCGGCTCTACGGGCTGGCCCGACTGGGCTTCACGCAGTCCTACACCTATTTCACCTGGCGGACCGGAAAGCAGGAGATCGCCGACTACGCCGAGGAGCTGGCCGCCAGGGCCGACGAAGCGCGGCCGAATTTCTTCGTCAACACTCCCGATATCCTGCACGAGTCGCTGCAGCGAGGCGGGCCGGCCATGTTCGCCATCCGGGCCGCACTGGCCGCCACCCTTTCTCCCTCGTGGGGGGTCTACTCCGGCTTCGAGCTCTACGAGCACTTCCCGGTGCGGGAGGGCAGTGAGGAATACCTGGACAGCGAGAAATACCAGCTGCGCCCCCGGGACTTCGCCACCGCGCTGGCGCAGGGCCAATCCCTGGAACCGTGGCTAACCCGGCTCAACATGATCCGCCAGACGCACCCCGCCCTACAGCAACTGCGCAACCTGCGGTTCCACCAGGTCGACCACGAGTCGCTACTGGCCTACTCCAAGACCGATCCGGCCACCGATGACACCGTGATCTGCGTCGTGACGCTGGACCCACACCACTCCGCCAGCGGAACACTGCAGTTGAACCTGCCCGCGCTGGGGCTGGATTGGCAGGACCGCTTCCTCGTCCACGACGAGGTCGGCGGACAGACCTACGACTGGGGCCGAACGAACTTCGTGCAACTCGAACCCTGGCGCGCCGTGGCCCACATCCTGCGGTTGTACCGCCCGTGAATGCGTAACAGTGTTCCAGCACCGAATGCCACTCACGGGTCGTCGTAGGCTGCCCGGGTGACGATCGACGTACCGGAGGCTTTCGACGCTGCCGCAGCCAGTTATGACCGGTTGGTCTCGGCGAGCCCGGGGTACCACGCCAATCTGATCCGCTCGGCCCGCCGGATGCAGCTGCCCGGAGACGGCACCGGGCTGCACCTGCTGGACCTGGGCTGTGGGACGGGGGCCTCGACAGCCGCGTTGCTCGCGGTCGCACCGCGGGCCAGGATCACCGCGGTGGACGCCTCGGCGGGCATGCTCGCCCAGGCCCGGCGAGGCGACTGGCCGGCTGGGGTGTCCTTCGTGCATGCCCGCGCCGAGGAGCTGGCCGCCGCGGGGGTGCACGGGCCGTTCGACGGCATCTTCGCCGCGTACCTGGTACGTAATCTGCCCGACCCCGATCCGGTGCTGGCCGAGTTGCGGGAGCTGCTGGTGCCGGGCGCGCCCCTGGCCGTGCACGACTACGCGCTGGACGGCCGGGCGCGGCACCGGGCGATCTGGACCGCCGTATGCTGGACCGTGATCATTCCGGCGGGAAAGGTGGCTACCGGGCAGGCCCGGCTGTACCGCTATCTGTGGCGCAGCGTGCTGCGTTTCGACACCGCCGCCGAGCTGGGTGATCGGCTGCATCGGCACGGGCTGGTGGACCTGCGTACCGCGACCATGCCGGGCTGGGAACGAGGCATCGTGCACACCGTGGTGGGCAGGCGGGGGGTATGACAGCACACGGGGGCAACGGCGAGCGACCCGGCAAGGACCGTCGGGTGGTGCTGCATCCGGCGCGGGGCGGACGGTTGCGACCGGATCACCTCGCGGAGCGGCCCAGGGTCGCCGTGGTCGGCGGCGGCATCGCCGGCGTGGCGGCCACGGTCGCGCTGGCCGAGCGGGGCGTCGCGGTGCACCTGCTGGAACGCGAGGAACAGCTCGGCGGCCGGCTCCGGGGCTGGCCCACCACGCTGGCCGACGGGTCCGCCGCCACCATGACCCGTGGCTTCCACGCCTTCTTCCGGCAGTACTACAACCTGCGTGCGCTGTTGCGCCGGGCCGATCCACTGGGCCGGGTGCTGGTGCCGATGGCGGACTACCCGCTGGTCGACGCCGACGGCCATCAAGACACGTTCAAGGGCCTGCCGCGCACACCACCGTGGAACGCGCTGGCCTTCGCGCTGGCCAGCCCCACCTTCCAGTGGCGGGACCTGGTCACCCGGATCGACCCGGTGGCCGCGCTGCCGCTGGTCGACGTGTCGGTGCCGGAGATTTACAC
>JBOHHD010000219.1:0-2461 GCA_050700515.1 Pseudonocardiaceae bacterium | reverse complement strand
CAGAATCTGCGGAAATGGGAGTCGCGAAATGCGTGTGTTGTTGTCGACGTATGGGTCGCGCGGGGACGTCGAACCGCTGGTGGGACTCGCGGTGCGGTTGCGGGCCCTCGGCGCGGAGGTGCGGTTGTGCGCTCCGCCGGACGAGGAGTTCGCTGAGCTGCTGGCCGGTGTCGGCGTGCCGCTGGTGCCGGTCGGCCAGTCGGCGCGTGCTGACGATTGCGGCGCCGCCGCCGTCATCCTTTGAGCTTCGACAAGAGCGAAAAACGTACCCATGACTATGTGCGACACGGCACGACCACTCTGTTCGCCGACTTGAACGTCGGGACTGGTGAGGTGATCGGTCGCTGTTCGGAATCATCACCAGACAGGCGATACGCCGCGGCACGTTCCAGTCCGTTCGACAGCTCATCCGACACATCGAGAACTACATCGCACACTGGAATGAAGACGCGACCCTCTGCACCTGGACCGCGACAGCAGACGAGATCATCACAAAGGTACAGATCCTGGAGAGAGATTTCCAGCAACTATTGGACAACAACAGAAACCACAAGTAAAGGACATTCAATTAGGCGACACTAGAGGTACCGAGCCGGGCTTCGCTGGCCTGGAACTCGGCGATGAGCTCTTCGCGGCTCAGCGGCCGGCCAAACCGCCACCCTCCTCACGACCGGTTTCGTCGCTCCCGCTGAGGTTGCCGTAGCGGCTCAAGGTGTAGCCGATGGTGTTGAGTTCGGCTTCACCCAGCCTCTGGGAGGGTGGCGTGGAGCCGCCGTACTTCTCGGCGCGCCACAGCTCGGCCACTACCGGCCCCATGTCCCAGGCTTCCAGTTCTTCGGTGAACAGTGGCTCATCGAAGACCCCCAGGTGGTGGCCCTGGCAGTAGTAGAGCAGCTTGTGCAGCTTTTTGATCGGCATCCCGGGCTGTCGGGCTCGGAGCTCGGCGGCGACGTCATGGGCGGAGACGGGCATCAGGCGATCCCAAGGACGTTGGTGAGGCGCCGGAAGGGGGTGGTGGGGGGCGGTAGGCTAGATAATTCGAACACTAGTTCGATTATCGCCATCGATGTAGCGCTCGTCCACTCTTCGATCGACAGACGCACCCGGCCATGGACGGCGTGGATCGCTTGCCCGCCGCTCGACCTTGCTGGCAAGCCGTTGACCAGGTCCGGCGCCTGCTCGGTCAGCTATAGCTGCGATTCGGCTTCGAATGGCGGCGCGGGCTCGGGTTTCTCGTCGGCTCTCGGGTTTTCGCCGACCCCTGGATTTTCGTCGGCATAGTGGCAGGCGCTGGGGTGGGCCGCCGCGCGGACCATGAGGGTGGGTTCCTGTTCGGCGCACCGGTCGGTGGCCTTCCAGCAGCGGGTGCGGAACCGGCACCCACTGGGCGGGTCGACGGGGCTGGGGATGTCGCCGGTGAGTCGGATTCGATCACGGCGCGTCCGAGCGGCCGGATCGGGGACCGGCACGGCGGAGAGCAGCGCCTGGGTGTAGGGGTGCGTGGGGCGGGAGTAGATCTCCTCCTCGGTGCCGATTTCGACGATCTTGCCGAGGTACATCACCGCGACCCGGTCGGAGATGTGGCGCACCACCGACAGGTCGTGCGCGATGAACAGGTAGGACAGCTCGAACTCGCGTTGCAGCTCGCCGAGCAGGTTCATCACCTGTGCCTGGATCGAGACGTCCAGCGCCGACACCGGCTCGTCACAGATGATCACTTCGGGGCGCAGCGCGAGGGCGCGCGCGATGCCGATCCGCTGGCGCTGCCCGCCGGAGAACTGGTGCGGGTAGCGGTTGATGTGCTCGGCGTTGAGGCCCACCACGTCGAGCAGTTCCTGCACCCGGCGGCGGCGCTCCCCCTTCGGCGCGACCTCGGGGTGGATCTCGAACGGCTCGCCGACGATGTCGGCGACGGTCATCCTCGGGTTCAGCGAGGTGTACGGGTCCTGCAGCACCAGCTGGACGCTGCGGCGCAGCGCGCGCAATGCCGCGCCCCGCTTGACGAAGATGTCCTCGCCGCGGAAGCTGGCCTGCCCGCTGGTCGGCGGCTCCAGGCGCATCAGCACCTGCGCGAGCGTGGACTTGCCGCAGCCGGACTCGCCAACGATGCCGAGGGTCTCCCCCCGGCGTAGCTCGAAGGACACCCCGTCCACCGCCCGGACGTGTCCGACGGTGCGCTTGAACACCACACCCCGCTGCACCGGGAAGTGCTTCACCAGATCGGTGACCTCCAGGATCGCCGTCATCGCCGGGCCAGCTCATCGGCGAAGAGGCAGGCTGAGGAGCGCCTGTCCGGCAGCGGGACGAGGTCGGGAACGTGCCGGCTGCACTGCGGCTCGGCCATGGGGCAGCGGGGATGGAACGGGCAGCCCGGAGGCTCCGCGGTGAGGCTGGGCGGCAGCCCCTTGATGGTCCGCAGCCGCTGGCCCTTGAGGTCGACCCGGGGCAGGGACTCCAGCAG
>JBOHHD010000218.1:0-5641 GCA_050700515.1 Pseudonocardiaceae bacterium | reverse complement strand
GTGTGCCAGAGCACACAACGCCACTCACGGGTCAGATGGCGCAGGTGCCGGTGTCGACTTCTTCGGTGAGGTCGGAGGCCGCGCTGATGTCGTCGGTTATCTCTTCGTTGGTGAGCGCGAAGCCGGTCTCCTCGTCGTCCACCGCAGCTCCGAACACCATGCCGAGGACCTGGCCGGACTCATCGAGAAGCGGGCCACCGGAGTTGCCGCTGCGCACCACGGCCCGCACGGTGTAGACGTCGCGGACCACCGTTCTCGTGCTGTAGATGTTCGGGCCACGCAGCCTGATCTGCTCCCGTACCCGCGCCGCCTCCGGGGTGTACGGCCCGTCCAGCGGGTAGCCGAGGACCAGGGCGTTCTGGCCACTCGTAGCCGGCTGCGCGGCCAAGGAGAGCACGGGTGCCTCCAACCCGGGTACCGCCAACACCGCGGCGTCGGTCGCCGGGTCGTAGCTGACGACCCGGGCGACCAGCATGTTGCCGTCCAGGGTCTCCACCGACACCTCATCGGTACCCGCGACGACGTGCGCATTGGTGAGCATCCGCTCGGGGGCCACCACGAACGCGGTGCCCTCCAGCGCCCGCGAGCAGGACGACGCCCGACCGCGGATCTTGAGCACGCTGGACTCCGCCCTGCGCACCACCGGGCTGTCGCGCAACGCCGGATCGACCGGATCGACATTGGTGACCGGTGTTCTGAAGAACGGCGAGAGCAGGTCAGGGAACCCGGAGACGTCCAGTAGCCGGGCGAGTTCGGTCGGAAGCTGGCGCAGGGTGTCGGGCATGAACGTGTTCACGACCCCCAGCACCCTGGATTCCCGCACGCCCACCGTCAGCCCGAGATAAGCCGACGAGCTCAAGGGCACCGCGACCAGCCAGGCGACCACCAGCGCCGCGATGCCCTGCACCACGGCACCGAGGACGCTGTCCACCTGACGCAGCCCGTCGTTGTTGTCGAACCGGCCGGGGATCACCCGGCCCAACCACACGCCCAAGGTCTCGCCCAACGCCACGAGCAGGATCACGATCGTCACACCGAACGCGACCCGCACCGCGGGATTCTGGACCTGATCGACCAGGTCCGGTGCGATCCGCACCCCGATCACCGCGCCGGCCAGCACACCGATGAAGGAAGCCGCCGCAGTGAGCATGCCCTGCCGGGCGCCGGAGATCCCGGCGAACAGAGCCAGCATGAGCACCAGCACGTCCACCCAATTCACCGGATCACCTCGGTCCGCTCTGCCAACCCCCATGCTGTATCCAGGTCGTACTCCAGTGCCCGCTCCCACGGCCGTTCCCAGCCGCCCATTGCCAGCAGGGCGTCCAGCACCCCGCCCGTGAAGCCCCAGACCAGCATCCCGGGCACGAGGAAAGCGGGATAGGCGTAGCCGCTCGGCCCCCGTACGAGCAACCGGTTCCGGGGATCGACAAGCACCGTCAGCGGCACTCGGGCGACCGCAGCGGTCTCCGCGGGGTCCACCGGAGCGACGGGGCCGGGCCGCTCCCAATATCCCAGTACCGGCGTGACCACGAAATCCGAAGGTGGCAGGTACAGCTCCGGCATCAACGCGACCGGCCGCACGTCGCCGGTGCGCACCCCGACCTCCTCGGCAGCCTCACGCAGCGCCGCGGCAACGGGCCCGTCATCGGTGTCGTCCACCGCTCCACCGGGGAAGGACACCTGACCGGCGTGGTAGGCCAATCCCTGAGACCGCAACTGCAGCAACACGTCCGGGTCAGCACGCTCGGCGTCCCAGGCGAAGAGCACCAGCACCGCCGCGGGTCGGCCGACCCCGGCGCTGCCCACCCCCACCGACGGCGTGGGGATCCATCCGAGATCGCCCGCGGTGAGCCCCGCGGTCCGGCGCACCAGCGGGACGAGCCAGTCCGGTAGCGAGGAGGGGTCCACGAGCGGCCCGCCGTGTGTGCTCAACCAGCCGCTCCAGGGCCGAGGTAGCGCTGGACCACCGCGCGTACCTGCTCTGCGGTGCGCAGCACCTGCGGCGGATTGACCTGACTGACCCGCCCATCGGCGGACACCACGAAACTCAGCGGCAGCACCTGGGGCGCGGCCAGCGCGGCCCGCAGTCTGCCCTCGGGATCGCTGACCGAGGGGTAATGCACATCCAGTAC
This sequence comes from Pseudonocardiaceae bacterium, assembly GCA_050700515.1. Lineage (GTDB taxonomy): Bacteria > Actinomycetota > Actinomycetes > Mycobacteriales > Pseudonocardiaceae. The sequence continues at coordinate 3,509 of JBOHHD010000218.1, read as the reverse complement.
GGCAAGCATGTCGAGTGCCCCCTCGGGCAGCCGCTGCACCTCCACGCCGAGCACCGGCACCGCACCGGGCTCGGCGGCATAAGCGGCCAGCGCGGGCAGCTCCTCGGCACACGGCCTGCACAGGGGACCCCACATGTTGAGTAACGCGGGACGCCCGGCCAGGGACGCCCCTAGATCAACCGTTTCCGGCGCGCCGAGACAGGGCAGCCGCACCCCGGCCAGCGGCCCCGGTGCCGCGGTACGGCCCGGCGAGGGGGCCGGGCAGGGCTGCAATGCCGCAGCGACACGTAGCTGGTCAAGATCGGTCGATTGACCGGTGGAGTGTCCGGCGCTGGCCTCGGGAATCTCTTGCGGGGGCCACAGCGCGACGAGGGCCGCAACCGACAGCAATGCCGCGAGCAGCCCCCAGCGCGACGCATGCCTCACTGCGCCGCCCCGCTAGCCGCGACGTCGGCCACCTCACTCTGCTCGGCGAGCAGACCGGCAGGCAGCCCGGCCATCGCCAGCAGGTGTGGCGCCTCGGGTCCCCGCAACAATTTGGCGGCCACCTCGGGCTCGGTGGGGCCGATGCCGTAGGACGGACAGTCCTGCGCCAGCGGGCACACTCCACAGGCGGGACGGCGGGAGTGGCAGACCCGCCGACCATGAAAGATCACCCGGTGCGACAGCATGGTCCAGTCCCGCCTCGGTATCAGTTCGCCGACCGCATGCTCGATCTTCACCGGATCCTCGTGCTGAGTCCACCCCCAACGCCGGACCAGGCGAGCGAAGTGGGTGTCCACGGTGATACCGGGCACACCGAAGGCGTTGCCGAGGATGACGTTGGCGGTCTTGCGTCCGATCCCGGGCAAGGTGACCAGATCGGCCAGGCGGCCGGGTACCACGCCGGCGAAGCGATCGAGCAGCGCGGCGCCCAATCCGATCAGTGACTTCGCCTTGTTCCGGTAGAAGCCGGTGGGCCGGATCAGTTCTTCCAGCTCGTCGCGATCAGCAGTCGCATAGTCCGCGGCGCCGGGATAGCGGCCGAACAGCTCCGGCGTCGTCTGGTTGACCCGCTTATCGGTGCACTGCGCGGACAAGATCGTGGCGACGGCGAGTTGCAAGGGCGTGTCGAAGTCCAGCTCGCAGTGCGCGTCGGGATAGGCGGTGGCCAACACCCGGGCCATCCGGCGGGCCCGCCGGACCAGTGCAAGGTGGCTTTCCTCGGCGAAAGACCGGCGCGGTCGGGCTGGCACCCTGACAGCCTACGGACGCGACACCGGGCTCGCCCGCACGGGCTGGGCAGTCGGTGACGCCGACCGGAGACCCTCGGGAACGGCCCGCTCGGGTGATACGCAAGGATCGCCGCATCATGACAGTCTGGTTCGTCGCCGCAGTCCCCCCGCTGATCATGTTCTTCGCGCTGGCCATGGAGCGGGTGGAGAACCGCCTGCGCCACGTCGCCGTGCAGGAGAACGAGATCGAGGAGTTCCTGGAGCAGGCCCGGGATGACGAGGTACGCGCCCTGTTCGGCAGTGGGATCGGCCGCGCGCTGGAGCTGTTCCGGCTACGCAGACAGGCGCGAAACATTCGAGTGAAGTCACGCCGGATTCGGCACCGGCCCTAGACTCCGCGGTGTGATCGGCGGCACTCTGTGAGTCCCTGGCAATCGGGGTCGGTTTCGCCGGGGCGAGCGGGAGGGATGGATGTGGACGACACCCTGATCAGGGCTGGCATCTTCCAGGGTGTGGACCCTTCAGCTGTGCGGGCCTTGACCAGCACGCTGGAACCGGTCGACTTCCCTCGGGCACACATCATCTTCGCCGAGGGCGAGCCGGGCGATCGTCTTTACATCATACTTTCGGGCAAGGTCAAGATCGGGCGCAAGTCGGCCGACGGGCGGGAAAATCTGCTCGCGGTGTTCGGCCCCGCAGACATGTTCGGCGAGTTGTCGATCTTCGATCCGGGGCCGCGAACGTCGACGGCGACCACGGTGACCGAGGTCAGAGCCGTGACCATGGATCGTGCCGCGTTGCGGGAGTGGATCACCAAGCGTCCGGAGATCGCTGAACAGTTGCTGCGAGTGATCGCGCGACGGCTGCGTCGCACCAACAACATGCTCGCTGATCTGATCTTCACCGACGTGCCGGGACGGGTGGCCAAGGCGCTGCTGCAACTCGCGCAGCGCTTCGGCAGTCAAGAAGCGGGAATGCTGCGGGTGACTCACGACCTCACTCAGGAGGAGATCGCCCAGTTGGTCGGTGCCTCCCGGGAGACGGTGAACAAGGCGCTCGCCGATTTCGCCCACCGCGGCTGGTTGCGCCTGGAGGGCAAGAGCGTCCTCATCCTGGAGCCTGAACGTCTAGCCCGCCGAGCCCGCTGAACAGCGGCTACCCGTACTCGCGCAGGTACGCCAGCTGCGCGGCCACCGAGGCCTCCGCCGCCGGCCACAGCAAGGGATTCACGTCGACGTAAACGATCTCGACCACCTGACGGACAGTCGGCTCATGGTCGAGCTGCGCCCGCAGCACCGCACAAGCCGCCCGTACCTGCTCCAACCGCTGTGCCCGGTGTGCCAGATATGCCCTGGCCGCCTGCGCCGCGTCGGGCAACTCGGGTCCGTGCCCAGGCAGCACCGCAACCCCCAGTGGCAGCTCGGCGAGCCGGCGCAGCGAGACCAGATAGTCGTCCAGCCTGCCGTCGGGATGGGCGATCACGGCACTGCCCCGGCCGAGCACGGTGTCACCGGTGAGCAGCGATGCGGCACCGTCGTCGTCGATCAGGAAACACACCGAGTCGGAAGTGTGCCCCGGGGTGGCCAGCACTCGGATTTCCAGACCCGCCGCAGCCATCATGTCGCCGTCGGCCAATCCTTCGGAGCCCAACCGGTGTGCGGGGTCGGCGGCGCGCACCGGGGCACAGACCAGCTCAGCGAAGCGGCGGGCGCCCGCGGCGTGATCCGGATGACCATGGGTGAGCAGCACCTGGACGACCGGGCCGTGCTCGGCGAGCCGCCTCAGGTGCGCATCGTGCGCCGGGCCGGGATCAATCACCACGCAGTGCGACGAATTCGGCGCGCGTAGTACCCAGGTGTTGGTGCCCTCCAACGTCATCGGTGAGGGATTGTCGGCGAGCAGAACGGACGCCTGCGCGGTGACGCGACGCAGCATCCCGTAAGCGGGATGGGTCACCGGCATGTCGACCCCCACTTCCTGATCAGCGAGGACATCCCTCGGCGGCATACCCGCCGTAGCACTCCTGTCATCCGGGTGGGCATAGAATCCGGCCGTCGGCCGCCGCGCCGGATTAGACCTCCACGATCAGCTCGATCTCGACCGGGGCACCCAGCGGCAACTCGGCCACGCCCACGGCGGACCGGGCGTGCTCTCCGGCCTCGCCGAAAACCTCGCCGAGCAACTCCGACGCCCCGTTGACCACGCCGGGCTGGGCGGTGAACCCCGGTGCCGAGGCCACGAAACCGACCACCTTCACCACCCGGACCACCACGTCGAGCCCGACCAGCCCGTCCA
>JBOHHD010000217.1:0-5239 GCA_050700515.1 Pseudonocardiaceae bacterium | reverse complement strand
GTGTAGATGACGCCGAACAAGAGGCCGAACTTCTGCTCGGGCGTCTTCGCTCCGTACCGCCCTCCAACCCTGATCCCGAATCTTTTTTCTGGGTCCATCGTCATCGGTCTATACCCCTTCCATCCACTCGATCATGACCACGCACCGACACTGGCGCAGCGTTCGCTGAACTCGGTGGGATCACCCGGCTTCATCTCTTTGGGATGTCTTCGTTTCACCCCTGCCGCCGGTTCACTCGGTGGCAGGCTTCATCGGAGGCAGGCATCATACCTGCTCGCTCGCATCTTCGGTACACAACATCTCAGCCCTCCTTGGTGCCACCCCGTTCGCGATCTTTCACTTCGCTATCGCTTCCCGGTTGCTTCCCATCGGCAGCCTTCCCAGCGGTTTCAGCTGTGGCAGGGGGTTCAGTTGTCGGGTCGCCACCGGCCGCAACTCCTGTTGACATCTCGGCGGCGTGTGCTTCATCAGCATGCCGCTGGGCGGCTTGCACCTGAGCCACCTCTTGCAATTGCTGCATACTGAGATTGACGGAGCGGATGAGGCGCAGCAGCGTTGTGGTCAAGGCGATCACACCCACCACCACCACTGCCACCATGACGAGTACCACCAACCAAAAAGCGGTCTCGTTCGCAGAGATCGCCAGGAGGTTCATGAACCCTCCGACGCGGGTACAGAGGACCCCAGAACTCGGAGGTCGGGCTCCGCGTCCTCGCATGTTGCCAGTAGCATGTTTCCTCCGTGCCCCGGCTCCGGCGCAAAGGACGTACCACTCGATGGACTGTCGATGCACACGCTACACACGCATACGATCCGAGGGAAGTGGCCAGCATGACTAATCCGGTACCGCAAAACGACGGCAGTGCGCCGAAGTCACCCCGCGGCAGACGACTGTTGGTCATCGGCGCCGCAGTACTGGTGGCCGGTGGGCTCGCCATTCCCGCAGCCATATTTGGGCCACAGCTCGTGGGTCTGGAAACGCCCGCCACAGAAGCTCCACCCAACCCCGCCCCAGCACCGGCCCCGGCACCGGTCCCGCTCACCGAGTTTCGCAATGACCAGATCGGTTTCACGCTGTCCTACCCGGCATCCTGGCTTCGACTGGAGACCAGCGATCCGCAGGTTCTGCTGCTCGCCTCGGATGGACCGGAAAACTCCTTCCTGGTTCGCGCCGTGGAGCTGCCGCAGAGCGTTGGCCAGCAGGAACTCCCCGCCGCCAAGCAGCTGACCGACCGCATCGTGGCTGCCAACGAGTCGGCTCAAATGATTATCGAACCCCAAGCGCTCGAAGTGGGAGGGTTACCAGGCTACTGGTACTTCTACTCTTTCAAGGATGATGCCAGTGGCCAGCAGGGTGCCCACTCGCACTTTTTCCTTTTCAAGGACAAGACCATGCTCACCTTGGTCTTCCAGACGGTTCCGGTGGAAAACTTCTCCCAATCCGCTCCTATCTTCGACCAGATCACCGGCTCGCTTCGTACGCTATAGAACCCCATGTCAACCCCCGCTCCCAGCTTCGAATCTCCAGGAACTCGAAGCTGGGAGCGGCGCATTTCAGGAGAAAAAGACACTGCTCGCTCGGGTTCAAGAAAAGCAGTACGAGCCGGGTGAGCTCATCATCCTCGACGCATACTCGAGACACAGCAAAATCGGGGGGCACCGGCTTGACCGGTGCCCCCCGATGGGGCTCACTGCTTGCTTGCTTCCTGTACTGGGTCCTAGCCGGTACTGCTGCCGGTCATCCCCCCAGCGAGAGGAGGTTGCCGATGTCACCAAGGAGAGGCAGGTCCTGCAGACTGATCCCCAGCAACGGCAGCGGGTCATTCAGCGGTACCTGTGGTAGCGGCCCACCGAGCCCCTGCAATTGCGGCAGCAAAGCAGCGAGATCCGGCACGCCCGCCTGGCCCGGCGGCGCCAGGAGACTTGACATAGTCACCTGATGCATGACCCCAGCATTACTGGGGTTCATCACCACAGGACTGTCCCGAATCGCCTCTGCGTTGGCGTTAATCTGATCCACAATCGGACTGATCGTGCCGGTGTCCGACTTGAGCTGCGTGACCTGACCGTTCAACACATCGACCTGACCGCTGATCAGGACGAGGTTGTTCTGAATCCGCTGAACCAAGTTGTTGACCGCAGTGAACGTGCCATCGATCTCCTTCGCGGCCCCATTGATCGAATTGGCCGAGCCCTCGATCGAGCTGAGGGAAGAGGCGATCGTGCCCACAGTACCGTTGATCTCGTTGGCGGAAGTGTTGATGGTCTTCACCCTGCCGTTGATCTCAGTCGCCGACACCAGGATACTCTTGGCACTGGCGTCGATAGTGCCGACGTCAGTGACAACCTGGGCGAGACCGCCCGTCAGCGGCGCAGCGGCCTCCAGGATCTCGGCAGCCGACTGCTCGACCGTGACGAGAGTCGAGACCGTATCGAGCTCGGTATCGATCGGCGTAATGTCGTTTCTGATCGAAACAACCTTTTCGTCGATGCGACTGGCTGACCCCAGAGTGCTTGTCAACATCAACACTGCGGTCAATGCCCACAGGATGATGAAGACGAGCATGGCACCGGGGAGAGCGTTGGACTTCAAGCGCTGCTGTTGTGGCATGCGTCGCCTCCTAGCACTGGTTCGGGGGCAGCAGCGACACGGCGGCCGATTCACAGATCGCCGTGAGGTGAGCATTAGTCTGGTCGAGCTGGCCGTTAATCTTGAAGGTGTCCTGCTGAGCCGGGACGAGAATGTCGTTGGCCGCCTGGATCTGACCCACGATGAAGCTCGTACCGCGGCTGTCACCACCCTGGGCCTGCTTGAGGGTGACGTCGATCGTGCCTGCCGAGCTCAAGATGTTGGCCAGCACGTTCTCGGTGTCGATCAGCGAACCGGTGATGTTCCCCACCGAGCCGCCGGCCCCGAGCAGGGTTCCCGAGGTGTCGTTGAGCGAGCCGGACGTGTCGATCAGCGAGGCGGACGTGTCCTTCAACGATGCATCGATGTTCTGCAGCGAAGTCCTGATCGAGCTCAGACCAGTGATGATCTCACCAGCCTGGCCGGGAATCGGCTTCAAAGAGACATCGATGTCACCCAAGGAGGTGTTGATGTTCTCGATGTGCCCGGTCAGCGGGTCGGTGTCGGCACCGGCGCCTACCACACTGCCCGTAACGCTGAACAGGTTGTCATCGATCGACTCCAGCGCCCGCACGATGCCGATCAGGAAGCCGATGACCACCACCACGACGATGATGCCGATGGTGACCCAGATCCACATCCACCTGACGAACGCACTGCTCTGGTTACCCGGAGCTTCGGGACTCGTGATCGGAGAAAGTTGCTGCGTTGTCATCTTTTTTCATTCCTCCTAGCACGAACCGAGCGGCGACAGCTTCGCGGCGATGCACTCCGATGTCTGCTCCGCCTCGACAGCCTGACCAACGATGTTCTGGGTATCGACCAAGACGAGGTCGACTATGGAGAGGGTCTGGTCGAGCGTAGTAGTGATCGTCTCCGCGTCCCCATCGATGAGCTGGGCCGTGCCGAGGATCGACGCCGCCACCGCGTTGATGCTCTGCGCCGTGACGTTGATCGCTCCTGCGGTACCATTGATGGTAGCGGCGTTACCGTTAATATCCTTCGCGGTGTTGTTAATGGTTCCCGCGACGGTGTTGATGTTGCCGGCCGTACCGTTGATGGTTCCAGCGGTACCATTAATTGACTTGGCGAGGCCGTCAATGTCGTTAGACAGGGTGACGATCTCACTGACCGAACCATCGAGGGGCTTGGCCGTCTCGAGGATCGAAGAGGCAGTTGCGTTTGTTCGGTTCAGGAGGAGCACCGAGTCGGTCGCGGTGTTGATACCGGTAGCGGTATTCGCGATGGTTCCCGCCTTGGTATTGATGCTCTGTGCTGCCGACATGGTGCGGGCGAGCAATGCGGCCGCGATACCAACGATCAGTACCGCGAACGCGAGGATCACAACACTTATGATATTGAACAAGCCAGGGCCGGCCGCACCGGCGCGACCATCCGTTCTAGCCAACTCCACCACCGCTTCCTTGTACGTACAGGGACCTTGGTGCAAGTGGGAAGCGCGTCAGGCAGGAAGTTACGGCGGGAGTACGCGAGCTTCGCCGCAACGGCCAGCGCCGTTGGACGACCTCCTTTCTCAGCACGCCTCCCCGGGGCAGCTGCTCCCGTTAGGTACGCGGCAGCTTGGAGGATGTCGACCAAGAAAGCAAGGGGTGAGCAGCGTTGGACGGTGTGTAGTTACCCTTTCAACCTGAGCACCTCATCAGTGCGAGAACGTGTCGATACGCCCGGCTTCAGCGCGCTGGAGGCAGCGATCGTCGCAGACCTCTCGGTACTCCGATCCACACCATCTGACCAGCTGATACGTCTGTCATCACCGCGCTGCGGGCGGGACTGTGACCCAGGTAACCATCAGGCAGGAGAGAGGGGAAGGCGTAATCTTAGAGCCACCCTTGAGGTAACCGATTGCAATCGCCTCAACTTCTACTCATTGGTAACATGAGAGCTGAGGCTCACACTTGTCCCGAAACTACTACGTTCAGTAATTTTTTACACTAAAGAGTGAAAAACTGCCGGTTTACCTGGAGCAGACACCCCGTACACTTGGCTCGTGCTAGCCAGTCGCTGCGGTCCATGACACCTCCGTAGCGAAGGTGGGCGCCGGTCCGGACGAGCCGTCCCGGCTATTCATGCAGCTCAGCTGCGATGTGAAGATCAAAGAAGCTACTCCCTGTGCGCTACCTGTGCCGCACCTGTGAGTTAGCTGTGCGCCCCCTGTGACCCTCTGTGAGATCTCAAGGGGTGCGAACCGACGCTGGAGACAGTGAAGACGGCGCCAGGCGGTGCGGCGATCCCAGGATCCGGGAGGAGTTTCGCATGCCGCCGGGCCCACGCTAACGTGATCGGGTGCCTTGTGCCCTCCTGCTTCGCTGCCGCGACGGGGTCTGACGACGACCAGCCCCCCGTCGCGGAGTAGCCCGTGCGCATACGCTGGTCGGATTTCCCCGACTGAATCAGAAGGCGCAGAAGCAGAAAATGACTCCCAAACCCGCCGATATCGGCCCCAGTTCGTTTGCCGCAGGCGGTAGCAGCCGTATCCGAACTCCTTTTCACCCAGCCCCGGCTGACCAGGCCTCCTGGAATGTCCAGCGCGGCAGCGCAATGCCCCTACGTCGCTATCGACCCTTTGCCCAGGCCGTGGAGCCGGTAGTA
>JBOHHD010000216.1:0-2574 GCA_050700515.1 Pseudonocardiaceae bacterium | reverse complement strand
GGCAGCAGCTCCGCGTGCTGGCCGTCGAACTCAAAGCTCAGTGCGTCAGACATTTCGAATTCCTCCTATGAAAGCGTGACCCATACGGGTCTCGACAGAGAGTGCCTCAGCGGCGGTATCCCGGGTTTGTACCCCCGACTTCGGCACGTCCATAAGTCTGTCAAGTAACACGTCCGTCAGCAATCAGTAACCTTACGTAAATCCACATCGCGGACTACCTAACAGAAGGTTATGTCCCGGACATGATCCACCACCGACAGCCGAGCAGATTCCGAGAAAGCGGTTTTCCGGGATATAGATGAACGCTTGCGCAGACCGGTGCGCCGAATTGATACCGGCATACCACGGCCACCCACTCGTCTAGCGCACGAGCTCAACACCAGAGCTGTCCGACAGATCTGGGGACAGCTCCGGTGTTGAGCTCGTGCGCTTCAGGAACAGACGAGACTTGGCCGGCGTGAGTAAGCCACCTCGATTACGTTCGATCACAAAACGGTCATGTCCGTTCAACCGTCACGTCGACGATAGCGGGCATGGCCGGAAGAGTCTCATTGTCAGCTGATCGGGTGATCGGAAAGGCCACCCTACCGATACCCGAGTAGCCGCGATATTTCCCAACAGCCGCAGATATCAGGGTGATGCGCAACCGCGATGACCGCAGCAGGCAGCCATGGCACCAGTGCCCGGTGCACCCGTCACCGTGCCAGCCGAGAAGCGGCGTGCCGCCCTCCACGTATCTCTCGCTGCCTCCTTTGGCCCCGGAGGCGTATTGCCCGGAAGCACTGGATGCCCGTCATGGAGACAATCAACGTCATGCCGGCCCACGGAAGCACCAGCAGGAGCATCTGAATCGCGTTCACTGCGGCCAACGCCAGTTCCTCGGCCTGAATCGCGTCTCCCACCGCGGATCCACGCTGCAGGAGCGCATCCCATACCACCGGCAGGACATACGGCGCCAGGATGATGAAGGGCAGCAGGAAATACAGGAGAGCCGGGATGACGAGGATGACCCACAAGGTGATCACTCGCCGGACCCAAGGCTTGAGTTCTTGAACTCGTGGGTGCGGCTTGCGGCGGAACATGCTCTTGAGCACCGGCCCCATCCTGCTGAACAAGTCGGGAACCCCGATGAGGTCGCTGAGGACGTAGTAGCCGTCGAAGCGAACGAAGGGCAGGAACTGCCGCATGGTCTCCAGGTGCATCAGCAAGATCGCGATCAGCAGCCAGGGGGCACCGGTGGAAAGGTAGACCAGGCTCATCCCGGTGATGAAGATGGCGTTGAAGTAGACGCCACCGAGGTCGGTGCGCAGCCGCCCGCGGCGGTTGAGCCGATAGGAGTCGGTGACCGTGCTGAACAGCGCAGGCCACACCAGGTAGATGCCGAAACCCATGTTCCCGGGCCGAGCACCCCCGTAGCGGCAGGCAGCCACATGTCCGCACTCGTGGAACATGGCGGAGGCCAGCAACATGGCCAGCACGAGCAGCGTCAGTTCGGGATGATGGACCATGGCCAGTCCGCTCGGCCCGATCTGCGCGACACCATCGTGGAGAAAGATCGCCAGATCGAGCGCGACGAACGTCGCGAGTGCGGCCAGCACGACCGCAGGGTAGAAGAAAGGTCGGAAGATCCCGGCGATCACCCAGGATACCCGTTCGGGTATCGCCCCCACCCGGAACTTGAGTCCAAGCAGCGAGTCCGACCGCAACTTTGCGGGCGCGCCGGCGTCAGCGGATTCTGGATCGGGCTCCAGGATTCCAGCGGGCCGGAGGCGGTTGTCAAGCAGGTAGGAGACCTGCTCGGCTTGCAGATCGCGGCCGAACTCCCCACTGAGCCGATTCGCCACTTGATCGAGGGTGCGCTTCCCATCGAGGTTGCTGGCGAGCAGATACAGCAGGTGCGGGAGCTGGATGATCTGTCCATCGGCCCGGCGCAGGATGTATTTGGGCTCCTGAAAACCCGAGCCCTCGTACTCGCCGATCAGCTCGGTCCCTTCGGCCAGCCGCGGCGCACTGCGCTCGGGACCATCCGAAACGGGTGGCGAATCAAGTACTACACGTTCGGTGTCGATGACGCTCTCCCCACGGTTCGAAAATCCAGCACCGGCGACCAAGATCCCTATAGGCCCCCGGAATTTCCAGCACAGAAATCCACGACAACAGCGCTGCTTGCACAATTTAGAGGAGGGGTGGCCATACCGCGGCCACCCCTTCCATCACGGACGACTCGTCACGTGATCAATCCACAGTTACAAACTTGTCTCAGCTAAGGGTACCCAGCAGGCCACCGAGAATACCGCCACCCTGGGCGCCGCCACCCGCGCCGCCAACAGGCTTCTGGACGTTCTGCGCGTCACCACTCTGGGAGATGGCGTCACCAGTCGAGGCAGCCCCGCCGCCGTCGCCGCCAGCATTTCCCAGAAGGTTCCCGAGCACGCCAATGCTCAGTACGGTACGAGCCGGCAGCAGCTCCACGTGCTGGCCGTCGACCTCAACAAAGCTCAGTGCGTCAGACATTCTTAATTCCTCCTATGAAAGCGCGACCCATACGGGTCTCGATAGAGAGCACCTCATCGG
>JBOHHD010000215.1:0-3067 GCA_050700515.1 Pseudonocardiaceae bacterium | reverse complement strand
CTGGGGGGAAGGCTCGATCTTCTCACCGGTCCATTCGAGGAACGTCCCGCACGAGCCGCAGAAGGTGTCCGCGTCGGCGTTGTGGCCTCCGCAGGTGCGACAGACGATCACCGGATTAACCCCTCCGCTCGGCACCCTGCTGGCGTCCAGCCTTCCCGAACCGACAGGCGCGTCGCAGTTGTTCTCGGGCGAGAAACCGGGGCGTTCGACGCTGCACTTTCGGGCTACCCGAGGGGCACCTTCGGGAGCCCGCAATGCGGAACCCTTCCTGGAGACCCATAGCCCTATCCGATCGGTCGGCCCGCTCCCGCGAAGTCGCTGAAGTGATAGGAGGCGACCTGAACCGGCATGCCGAAGGTCGGCGCGTTGATCATCTGACCGTTCCCGATGAAGAGCCCGACGTGATGGATCTTGGTACCGGGATTGCCGTAGAAGAGCAGATCACCCGGCTGGAGGGGATCACCGTTGGGGATGTGACGGGTAGCGAAGTACTGAGTGTGCGCAGTGCGGGGAAGTTCGACCCCCGCGGTGGCGTACGCGGCCTTGGTAAGGCCCGAACAATCGAACCCGGCGTCACCCGACTCGGGGCCGTTGCCGCCCCAGACATATGGCAGACCGATCTGGTCGATGGCGAAGTCGATCGCGGCGCGAGAAGCGGGGTTGATCGGCACGCGGGACTGAACGGCCGTCGCATAGGCCGTGGCGGCCGCGAGCACCCGGTGAACGTGAGCGGTGCCGTCCCCGACCGAGCGCACCGCGGACTCCCAGCCCGCGTCGGTGGTGGTGTTGCGGCCGTTGGCACACATCTTTTCCGCGATGGACACGGCCTTCGGCACGTCGGTCTGGGAATGTGCCCCCTCAGGACCGACCCGTCCCACGGCGGCCAGTGTGATCCAGGACAGCCCGCAGCCCGGTGCCCGATCCTGCATGGCCAGATCGGCCACCCCGTAGCCGACCAGCGCCACCTGGGGGATACCGAGCAGGGTCGAGGTCTCCGCAGCCCATGTGGTCAGCGGGTCCGGCGGAGGGGAGGACTGCCCCGACTCGGGGGTCACCCGGGCCTGCGCGGGAGTCGACTCGAGCCGGAGCTGAGCCGCCTGCGGCAGCGGCGCATCAAGGTGAGCCGCCGAGCCCGAAATGCTCAACGCGGCCTCGTCGGGTCCGGCCATTCGAGACACTCCCCAGAGCGTCCCGGCCAGGGTCAGGCACAACATCAACGCGAGCAGGCTGCGCCCCACCATCCCGTTCATGCCCAAAGATTTATCATGCTTGATACAACTCTGTGTAGACGTGTGGTGCCCCTTTGTAGATTTTTCCGGGCATCCACACCCCCTTTCGGGGCAGCTGCGCACCGACTTCGGGGAACCCGATCACGCCGATATCCTGTGGTCAGGACTCTCCGGTGGGAAGAATTCGCCCGCCACGGGAACTCCGAAACGGTCGGTGGCTTCCTGCCGCCCGTCGCCACCGCGGTGACCCTGCTCGGAGCGAACCCTGCGCGCACGGACGGCTGGACCGCCGTGCGGAACTACCAGATCGGACCACCAGGGCAATGCGATCGAGCCCGACCGTCGCAGCCATGGCACCATGACGCAGGTGACCAGCTCGCAGCCTCATCGCAACGGCAGGCACGCCAAACCGGAGCCGCCGACCAAGGTGCCCTCGCTGCCGCTGGCACCACACCCTCCACCTCAAGCCGGTGAGACATCCCTGGGAGATCTGGTCCGGGATGCCACCACCCACCTGTCGACACTGATGCGCTCGGAGGTGGAGCTGGCCAAGGCGGAGGTGACCGCAGAGGTGCGCAAGGCTGTCAAGGGCAGCCTGTTCTTCATCGTGGCCCTCGCGATCCTGATCTTCAGCCTGGTCTTCCTCTTCATCGCGCTGGGCGAGGTGCTCGACGTCTGGCTGCCCCGGTGGGCGGCGTTCAGCATCATCTTCGGCGTAATGGTGATCGCCGCGGCGGTGTGCGCGCTACTCGGCTGGCTACGGGTGCGCAGCATCCACAAGCCGGAACGCACCATCACCTCCGTTCGGGAAACCGGAGCGGCGCTGACCCGCCTGAAGGCAACCGACCAGAGCGAGCGCCACCGGCGAGAGGGGCAACGACGCGACGAGATACCCAGCGCCCAACTCCAGCTCGAAGATCACCGCAGGGGGTGATCCGGCCGCCGGACCCCGGCTCGGTTCGGATTCCCGGGCCCTGGACCCACCGCCAGGTATCGGCCAACGGCATCCGGTTACATGTGGTGGAGGCCGGTACGGGTCCGCTGGTGCTGCTGCTGCACGGCTTTCCGGAGTTCTGGTGGTCCTGGCGCGCACAGCTGCCCGCCCTGGCCACAGCGGGGCACCGGGCCGTGGCGGTCGACCTGCGCGGCTACGGCGACTCGGACAAACCTCCCCGAGGCTACGACCTGTGGACGCTCTCCGGTGACGTGGCCGGTCTGGTCCGGGCCCTCGGCGAACGCCAGGCCGATCTGGTCGGGCACGACTGGGGAGGCATCCTCGGCTGGTGCACCGCCGCACTGCATCCCCGGGTGGTGCGCTCGGTGACGGCGCTGGCCGCCCCACATCCGCTGGCCCTGTTCCAGGCGCTACTGCGCGACCCGGCACAGCGCTGCGCCGCGAGGTCTCTGGCGCGCTTCCAAGCCCCCTGGCTGCCCGAGCGCGCCCTCACTCGGGACGCCGCCGCGCAGGTGGAGCAGATCCTGCGGGCCGGGGCCGGACCGCAATGGTGCGCATCGAAGGAGTTCGTCCCGGTGGTACGACGCTATCGCGACGCCATGCTGATCGCCGGCGCGGCACACTGCGCGCTGGAGTACTACCGGTGGATCGGGCGATCCCGGTTCCGGCTCGACGGACGCCGCTTCTCCCATGCGGTGAACCGCGTGGCCCCGGTGCCGGTGCTGCAGGTGCACGGTACCCACGATCCGGTTCTGCTGGAGCGCACTGCCCGCCGCTCGGCACAGTGGGCGGGCGACGACTACCGCTACGAGGTGCTGTCCGGCGTCGGGCACTGCGTGCAGCAGGAAGCACCGCAAGAGACCACCGCACTGCTCATGGGGTT
>JBOHHD010000214.1:0-1855 GCA_050700515.1 Pseudonocardiaceae bacterium | reverse complement strand
TCCCACGACAGCTCCCAGCAAGACGCGACAATGTTCATCCACCAGCGACTCGACATCCTGCAGGAGACCGGTCACATCGCCAACTGGGTCGAGACCATTTACGAACCCGAGACGCACGCCTTCGGGGGGACTGCGGCCATGGACCTCGCCCACCAGCTGTTCCACGCCGACAGCCGCCACATCCTCGCCTACCTCGGCAGCGACCGCGCTACCTTCGCGGGCTGTGGCGACCGGCGGCGCGAGCTGTCGATCCTGCTGTGCGGCATCCTGATGCGCGGCGCGGGACAGGACTGGCACGAACAAGGAGATATCTGGGCCCGCGTCGCCGAGCACCGAACCCTTCCTCCCGACACACCCCCCGACCGGCTGCGCACCATGGAACCCGACCTTCGGCGACTCATGACCGTGGACGCGAGCCCCTCCAGTCCTGTCCTGAAGGAAAACGGGTCGCTCACGTTCCTTTCCGACTGGGCCGCCGCCTTCGAGGAAGCAGGCAGGGCACTGGACGATCTCGCCGGTAACGGAACGCTCCGCAGAGGTGCGCGAGCCGTGCTCGCCCAGCACGTCATCTTCCACTGGAACCGCCTCGGCCTGCCCCACGCAACCCAAAGCATCCTCGCCAACGTCGCCAAAGCAGTCGTCCTGGGACAATGACGGGGCCCAATGAACCAGGTGATCAAAGCCGCTTTGGACCGGTTCCCGCTCCTGCCGCGCACCAGACCACCCGGTCAAGCCCTGCCCCTGCGCGTCGACGAGGTCCGCCGGCTGGCGTGCTCGGCATCGCACGGGCCCGACGAGATCCGACTAACCTCGGCAGCCGAGGCGCTCAACAAGGCAGCCCTCATCGCCAGCGATTGCGGCCTCACCGATCTCGCCCGGCAACTGTGCTGGCGCCAGTTCGATATCTTCCACGCCGCCGCACCGCTCACCGCCACGACGGCGAAGCCGGCGCTGCAACCGATCGTCAACCTCGGCCGCCTGGCCATTCGCGGCGGCGACGGCACCCGCGCGTACCGGATCTTCGAGAACGCCTACCACGCGGTGCGCACCCAGGCGACCACTCAGATCGACGGCCGTGACATCGACTTCCGACAATTCGTGAACCAAACCGAAGAACGCCAGGAACTCCGGAAATTCCTGTGGACCATCCTGCTGGCCGACGGCACCCGCGCGCTGACCCAAGCCGGCAGATGGAGCGACGCGCTCCGACACCTCGAACAGCACAAGGGCATCGGAAAGCGGATGCTCGACGGTCGGCAGGTCGCGATCCTCGCCCGATGCATCACCGGCGACCACCACGGCGCCCTCGACATACTCGACCACAGCTCAACACCCGACCCCTGGGAACACGCCGTCGCGACCTGCCTGCGAACACTGTGCCTGCGCCTCGGAAACCAGCCGGCCCGCACCTCCGCCGCCATGGTCAGCGCCTACCTCCGGCTCGAACCCGCGCCCGAGCACCTCCTCTTCCGCACCCGCCTGGGACTGTGCGTCATCGACCTCAGCGTTACCGACCTCGCCCCCGATGCGCACCCAGCAAGCACGCCACAGGCCATCGCCAGGGTCATTCGTGAAGCGGTGACCGGCGCCGACGCCTACAGCGCTTCGGACGTGCTCGCACACCAGCTGTGCCGGTCAGACATGACAAAGACCGATGAGAATGCCCTGGTCGCCATCGTCGAATCCTCGAGACTCCGGCGCGGGACCATGCCGGTCAACCTACTCGACGACCTCACGAGCTCGGCGAAAACGAGCGAAGCACAGCTGGCGCAGGTACTCGCTACCGGCTCCATCCCTCATGGCTTGCGCGCCACGGCACCGTAGGCCTCAACCGGCTCGACCTTGCCGACCTCGG
>JBOHHD010000213.1:0-6746 GCA_050700515.1 Pseudonocardiaceae bacterium | reverse complement strand
CTGCTGGCCGGTGACTTCGCCCCCGCCCTGCTCGGGCCGCTGACCGGCACGATCAGCGACCGCTTCGACCTCAAGCGGGTCATGGTCGGCTGCGAACTCGCCCAAGCCGGACTGCTGATCGTGATCGCGCTGTGGCTGCCCTCGTTGCCGGTACTGCTCGCGTTGGTCGCGCTGCGCGCGATCGCCGGGCAGATCTTCCAGCCGGCCTCCCGGGCCGCGATCCCGGCCGTGGTGCCGGATCGGGACCTGGGCAGCGCCAACGCCGCGATCGGGCTTGGCACCAATGGCGGCGAAGCACTCGGCCCCCTGCTCGCCGCGCTGCTGGTGCCCGTTCTGGACATTCGCGGTGTCCTAATCGTCGACGCCGCCACTTTTCTGGCCTCGACCGCCCTGCTCACCTTTCTGCCGTCGCTGAAACAGGACCGGCCCACCGGCGCCGCCCGGGGCACGTTCCTGACCGACACCAAAGCCGGGCTGAGCTACATCTGGACCACCCCGCTGGTCCGGACGATCTGCCTGGGCTTCTTCGCGATCGTCGCCTGCAACGGCATCGACGACGTCGCCTTGGTGTTCCTGGCCACCGACACCCTGGGTGGTGGGCCCTCGGCGGTCGGGCTGCTGCTGGCCGCGGTCGGCATCGGCCTGTTCCTGGGCTACGCGCTGCTCACCCGGCCGCACCGCCCGATCGCGATGGGCACACTGCTGCTGGCCGGCTTCGCGATCAGCAGCGCCGGGAACCTGCTGACCGGGCTGGCCTGGGCCGTCGCCGCCGCCTTCGCCGTGCAGACCATCCGCGGGCTGGGCATCGCCGCCATGGACGTCGCCGTCAACACCCTGCTGCAACGCACCGTGCCCCGAAAGCTGCTCGGCCGCGTCTTCGGCACCCTCTACGGCGCCATCGGAATCGCCGCCGCCCTGTCCTACCTCCTCGGCGGTTTGCTCATCGACCTCACCAGCGCGCGCATCGCATTCCTGGTCGGCGGCACCGGCGGGCTACTCGCCACCCTCGCCGTCGCCGTCGCGTTGCGCCGCAGTGCCGGCAAGCCGCCAAACCGGTAGCAGGGTCAAGCGGCGATGAAGACAGTTACCGGAACGTCGGGCATCCGCCCTGCGGGACGGACCTCGTCGTTGAGCTGATTATCGTGGCCTGGTGTTTGCGTTTGAAACTGGTAGGCGACATCGGGCCTGCCCGCAGTCATAATCATGGCCAGGTGGTGAGGATCATGAGGTCACGACGCCGCACGCCATCAGCCGGCCGAGCCGTCGGCCGTCTCATCGCGCTCGTGATACTCACCCTCCCCGGCGGTCACTACCGCGGTATCTTGCCCGGCATCGAGGTCGACGATCGGCGGCACCGATGGGCGAGCGTGTGTGACAAGTGTCCGAGAGTGGAAGACACCTGGGAAGTGCAGCAGTCCGGTGTGAACTGTAGTAAATGCGATACCCCGTGCAGGAACCTTCCGATGCGCCCCTGCAAGAACCACGACTGTTCGATGATTCTAGTCTACGAGTCTAGGGCTGAGATCATGGGCGGGATCAAGTGCAAGAAGGACACACACGATCCGGAGCCGCGCTTCACTGGTACGCTCAATGCTGCAGACAGGCTTTACCATTTTGCACCCGATGGACCAAGCTGATGTGGTTGGCCTCGCTGCTCACGTCGAGTGCCGCCTCGTTCGGCCGAATCCTGATTGTCGGCCTGCTGCCCAACGCGATGCCGATCGTGTTCGTCTGGCTGCTGCTCAGGGCGCACAGTTTTGTCGGGGCCAGCGACTGGAGCCGATTGATCCTGGCCGATCTGAAAGTCGATGTCGTATCCGTGCTGATCGTACTACTGGTGATCACACTGCTGACCGTGCTGGTCCAGCCCTTTCAGCTCAGAATGATCCGGTTGCTCGAGGGGTACTGGGACAGCTGGTGGCTGACCGCGCAGATGGCGCCGGTGTTCGTCGAGTATCAAACCCGCAGGAAGGAGGCGCTTGCAGCGCGGATCAACCGCCTCGGCCGCCAACTCGATCTGCTGGACGGCACATCGGCCACGACGCTGCAAGAGCAGAAGCGCCGACAATGGAAACGCGCGAGAATGGCTGCGGGGCAGCAGCGGGCCAAGCTCAAATTTGAGCGATATCCACGACCGACAGACACGGTGAATCCTCCGACCCCGCTGCTGCCAACTGCACTCGGCAATGCCCTGCGAACCGGGGAGACCTCGGCCGGTGAACGGTACGGGCTGAACACCATAGCCTCCTGGCCACGGCTGTATCCACTACTGTCCGACAAGTTCGCCGCGATACATGCCTCGGCCCGGGACTCGCTGGACGCGGCTGCCCACTTCTGTATTAGTTTTTTCGTGGTCTCCGTGGTCGCCGTTGTCGCACTCGCGGATGAACCAAAGGCGTATTGGATTCCGGTCCTCTCGTTTGCTCTGTGCTGCCTGTCCTACGTTGGTTCCATCGCGGCCGCAGTCACGTTCACGACCTATCTTCGGGTCGCCTACGATCTGCACCGCTTTGACCTGCTCAAAGCCATGCACTACAAACTGCCCGAGACGGTGGCCAGCGAGTACGACCAGTTCGTGGAGCTGTCCAAGTTCTTCAAGGAGGAGTCGGCCAATGAGGTCGCGGACGGCCTGGCCGCAGCCACTCTGGGGGATCTGCCCTATGCGCACCCCGACGAACCGGCTAAGCCTGCGGTTTTTCCGTCGGTTCGGGCGTTGTTTGGGCGGCTCGGACAACGCTGACCACGCCGCAGAATCCCAGGACCCGCAGTTTCACCTCGGGCGGGCCGGTGCCGATCAGGCCGCGGATCGAGGTGAGCAATGCGCCGGTTGCGCGCAGGTTCAGCTGCCATGCTGCCGGAACCGTGAGATGCACGTGACCAAACACCGCAGTCACCTGCACGTCGTTGGGTGGTGTCGTCAGGGCAGACAGATCGACCCGGAGTTCGCCCAGGATCGCCCTCGGTCGCAGCACGCCGGGCACCACGCCGGGTGCGACCACCTGGCCGGTCACCAGGATTCTGGTCCAAGACCTGCTCAGCCAGGAGCCGACGGACGCCAAAAGCCCCACCCCGGTCAGCGCGATGACGGCTGGGACCGCGAGATTCACCAGCGTTGCTGCGGCGATGCCCTCCCGAACTCCCAGGGCCACCAGGGCCGCGAAGGCGAGCAGTCCCGGCGCGATCAGTGATTCGAGTTGCAGCACCGACCTCAGTCCGTTCGCCGCAGCAAGGGCCATCAGCGCCCAGGGCCACCAGGCAGCCACGAACTCCCCGGCGAGCCGCAGCCTGGCCACGGTGTCGCCGAGCAGGTACACCCCGATGACAACCAGCGGAAGGCCAAGCCAGATCCTGGCCTTCAGCTCGCGGCCGGACCGATTGGGCGCCGCGATCGGTGACGGTGACGGCAAGCCCCGCGATGCGGGTTGGTCACCTGCATCACCGCTCACGTCGGCAGGTTAGACGGTTCGGGCGGCCAACAGCCGCAGCGATGCCGGTGACTACCGAAGTGTCGGACCTGGATGGCCTCGGGGCACCTGACGAGTGCGGCAAGTAGATAGAAGGGCGGCGAAGCCCGAAGTTGAAGATCATATTGTGCACGGTTCAGTTGTATCGGTGACGTCGCACTGGTGTTCCTGGCCACCGACACATTGAGTGGCGAGGACTGTGCAGTCGGGCTGCTGCTGACCGGGCTGGCCTGGGCCGTCACCGCCGCCTTCATCGTGCAGACCATCCGCGGGCTGGGCATTGCCGCCATGGACGTCGCCGTCAACACCCTGCTCCAGCGCACCGTGCCCCGCGAACTGCTCGGCAGCCTCTACGGCGCCATCGGAATCGCCGCCGCCCTGTCCTACCTCCTCGGCGGCCTACTCATCGACCTCACCTCGGCGCGCATCGCCTTCCTCGTCGCCGGCACCGGCGGGCTACTCGCCACCCTCGCTGTTGCCGCCGCGTTCCGCCGCAATGGCGAAAAGCCCTCGAACCGGTAGCAGGGGTCGTGTGGCGATCCTGAGTAAGACCCGACCGTGGACCCGCTGACCGCGCTCTCGGCTCGGTTCGACCTACTACGCCCGCTAGAGGCGAGCGGATCGAACCTGTAGTGGCTGCGGGACAGCGTGGGTGGGCGCCGGGGGTCATGTCTATGCTATCGGCCTCACTGGGTGAGTTGACACGTTGCAAGTCGAGGCAGCTACCGGGGAGAACGCTGATGCCAAGACATCGGGACTCACCTCAGCCGGGCAGCGCCACGCTGGATCTGGCAGTGGCAGCTGACCCCACCGCCAGTGGTACCCACAAACCGCATGATGTGACTCTGAGTTACCCCAGTCAGGTCCGAATCCTCCCCCCATGGATCAGCTCGTAGCGCGCGCTCGGCGGCATGACAGGGCGTTGTGCCAGGTGCTTTCCAAATACGCCGAGCATAGTCTGTGGGGCCTGGCCTATGGCGCGCCGAAGTTTCGGGCACTGGCCGTTCTACTCGCTCTCCGCAGCTCGGCGTCGAAGGTCGTCAACGTAGTCCGCACGGAGCACGCGACTACAGCGTGGGCGCTTCCCTGCGTTGATGTTCTCCACGTACTTGGCCAAGCGCTCAGGGTTTTTACCGGACCATCCGTTTGCGAGGGCCCAGCCCTGCATCGCCTCACCATTCATTCGGATGCCAGCGTCGTGCAGTGCGAGCAAGCTGCCCACGACCATGTCCTTCTCGAAGCCTGCCGAGATGGTGTTGTTGTGGTTGACCGTCAAGGTGAGGCTCTTCATCGCCTCGACGACCACGGGGTCGAGCTCGGGCGTCGAGTCTTCCCAGGCCGAGCCGTCACCGAGGACCGTTGGCCGTACGGCTGACACCCACGGCCTGATGGCGTCTTCGTTCCACGTGATGACGCACAAGGCACGGATGCCCCGACCGCCGTACTGCACCAGCTTCCCGAGGTCCTCCATGTCAGCCCACGCCATCAGCACCGGGCCGCTGCCACGGACGAACCCGCCGCCTCTACCGGTGACGTGCTCGACGTTGGAGTGCCGGTTCACGAGCCGTTCCAGCTTCGAGCAGTTGCGCAGGTTGGACTTCAGGCTGGTCCACAGGGTCAGCGTGTCGCCGTCCTCCATGTGCTCGCAGCACCAGTCGATGGCCGCGTCCACACCCTCGTCGTCGTAGCTGGCGACAGCGGTCGGATAGTCCACATGGCGATCGAACATCTATGTTCCCCTAACTTTCCGGCTCTGACAGGAACACGCTATGCGCATGCGCCGACAGGACTACCTCACTGGTGCTTGTGCGCAGCCCGCTCTTCGGCATCGACGGAAGGGCTCGATAGCCGTTGCCCATTGAGCAAGTTACCGACGCAACTAAGGCCACCCATCGCAGGGCCTTGGAGAACGCTCGCTCATCGGCAATTGAGGACGGCGCGCGTTACTCGCTTGTAGCGGCTGCGGTTTCCGACTGTCGTCACCTTTCGTGATGGAAATCGGTCTCGGTGGCGTAGAAGGTGAGACCAAAGTACGACCGTCACGACCACCACGCGGATCACCGCACCAACATCGTGGCCTTGTGCTCAGCTGGTGCGTTGCTATGCCCGGGTCGCGGCGACCTGGCGGGCCATCCGGGTCAGCTCGGCGGCGTCGGAACCGGGGCGAGCCGCCAGCGCGTTCGCCAGCGGGACGAGTTGCCGGCGAACTCGGACCGAGCTGAGCTGGGCGACCATGGTGATGGTGTGGTGGGCCAGCCGCAGGCCGTTGCGCTCCCCGGCCTTGACGTGAATGGTGGCCAGCACGGTCCCGGTCAGAGTGCGGCTGATCCGCTTGCCCTCCGGCCAGCGGCGCAGCGACGCGGCGGCCAGTGCCTCGGCGGCGTCCAGCCGCCCTCGGGCCAGCTCCAGACGCGCAGCGGGGCGGTCCATGTCACCAAAGGGGTCGGCGGGGGTGGGTGTCCACAGCTCCCGGCCCTTCGCCAAGTGGCCAGCGGCAGCAGGAAAATCCCCGAGGCAAGCGAGGGCGATGGCGGATTCCTCCAGAGCGCATGCCTCCGCAGCGGTCCGTCCGCTCACCCCGACCACCACCGCGCGCTGGTCGTCAGAAGGAATGTCCCACGCCGTGACTTGGGCGCATTGCAGCATCTTCAGTCCCTCGTCGGAGTGGCCGTGTTCCACGCCGGCCAGCCCGGCATAGCGCAACGCCAGGGCCTGTAAGTAGGCGTCCCCAGCCTCGATGGCCAGCTCCAGGGTGCGGGCGTAGTGATACAGCGCGCGGCGATACAGCCCAGCATCGAACGCCGCCCACCCCGCCTCACTGTGCAGCTCGGCCACCGCCACCAGCAGGGTCTGCCGCACCGGCTCGGGACCGGGCACCTCCAGCAGCTCGGTGGCCCACCCGGCAGCCGCGCTGCACACCTGCGGGTCGGCACAGCCGGTGTCACCGGTACCGAGACGCCGGGTCAGATCCCGCACCTGCGCCACCTGGATCCCACTGAGCTGGGCGGGCAGTGGCAGCGGGGCCGGGCCGGACAGCTCGGCGAGCAGCGCACCCAGCTTCGCAATCGGGGTGCCCACCATGGCCGCCCCGCCCAGCGCGATCAGATGGCGGCGCAGCATCTCCGCGCTCACCCCCTCCGGGGTGTCGACAACCGTGGCCTCCTCAGAGTAAGCACCCCCGGGGCCGTGCCAGCTGCCGTCGCGGCCCCACCACGACAGCCCCATCCGCTCCGGCGGGACACCCAGACCAGTGGCGATGCGCACCAGCACGTCATAGGAGAC
>JBOHHD010000212.1:0-1754 GCA_050700515.1 Pseudonocardiaceae bacterium | reverse complement strand
GCCTCCGGCGGCAACGTGGGAGAGATCATGCGGCCCGCCACCTTCGTGCCGGACTCCAAGCTGCTCACCGTGCTGCTCAAGGAGATGCAGGTCTCGCACAACCACCTGGCCATCGTCGTCGACGAGTACGGCGGTGTTGCGGGCCTGGTCACCATCGAGGACATTCTCGAGGAGATCGTCGGTGAGATCACCGACGAATCCGACACCGAGGAGCGTCCGCCCATCGAGCATCTCGGTGACGGTGCCGTCCGGGTGGTCAGCCGGCTGCCCGTGGCCGACCTGGGCGAGCTGTTCGCCGTCGACCTCGACGATTCCGATGTGGAGACCGTCGGGGGGCTGCTCGCGCAGCGGTTGGGCCGGGTACCGCTGCCCGGGGCTGAGGCCGAGGTGGCCGGTTTGTTGCTGTGTGCCGAGGGGGGCAACGATCGCCGCGGGCGGCTGCGCATCACCACCGTCATCGTGCGGCGCGGCGGTGCGTCGCCGGACGAGGGGACTCATTACGTCGCGGCAGATCCGCCGCAGGAAGCGAGCGACACCCATGTCTGAGACCCTTGGACTCGACGCTGTTGATCTCGATCCGGAGGACGCCAAGATCGTGACGCTCGCCCGCTCGACGTTGGCCCGCACCGGCGCCGACGAGGGCGCAGCGGTGCGCGACATCGATGGGCGGACCTATACCGGCGCCACTGTTGCGCTGCCCTCGTTGGCGCTCACCGCGCTGCAGGCGGCGGTGGCTGCGGCGGTGGCCAGCGGAGCGAAGGATCTGGAGGCGGCTGCGGTCGTATCCGGGTCCGGTACGGTCGACGCCACCTCCTTGGCGGCGGTCCGCGAGCTCGGTCCCCGGGCATTAGTGCTGGTGGCCGATCCACGCGGCGAACTGCATGACGTACTCCGCGTGGTGAGATAGCCATGGTGGAAGACACCCTCGGGACCTCGTCGACCACATTCCGGGCCGGCTTCGCCTGCTTGGTGGGCAGGCCCAACACCGGCAAGTCGACGTTGACCAACGCACTGGTCGGCCACAAGGTGGCGATCACCTCCAGTCGGCCGCAGACCACCCGGCACACCATCCGGGGAATAGTGAACCAGCCCGACGGCCAGCTGGTGCTGGTTGACACACCCGGGCTGCATCGGCCCCGCACGCTGCTCGGTCAACGGCTCAATGATCTGGTGTGGGGAACCTGGTCGGAGGTGGACGTGGTCGGGTTCTGCGTGCCCGCCGACGCACCGATCGGCTCCGGTGACCGGTTCATCGCCGGTGAGCTGGCCAAGCTGGCCCGGTGCACCCCGGTGTTCGGCATCGTGACCAAGACCGACCTGGTGAGTCCACAGCGGGTGGCCGAGCAGCTCGCCGGGTTGGCCGACCTGGCGCGAGCGGCCGGCTTCGACGAGTTCTCCGAGTTGGTACCGGTGTCCGCCGTCGACGGCTTCCAGGTCGAGTTGCTCGCCGACCTCCTGCTCGCTCGGATGCCGGAGTCCCCGCCTTTGTATCCCGAGGGGGAGCTCACCGATGAGCCGGAGCGCACGTTGGTCGCCGAGCTGGTCCGGGAGGCGGCCCTGGAAGGGGTGCGCGATGAGTTGCCGCACTCGTTGGCGGTACTGGTGGAGGAGATGGGTCCCCGGGAGGGCCGGGCGGATCTGCTCGACGTCTACGTGAACCTCTACGTCGAGCGGGACAGCCAGAAGGCGATCGGGATCGGGCGAGGGGGCCAGCGGCTCAAGGAGGTCGGCAGCCGTGCGCGGATCCACATCGA
>JBOHHD010000211.1:0-1822 GCA_050700515.1 Pseudonocardiaceae bacterium | reverse complement strand
GATCCGGTGTCCTTCTCGACCCGTTCGTCGCCCACCATCCCCACCCGCCTTCCCCTTGGTATCCATGACGAGGCGCACCGTAACGCCCCACCCAGGAGAGAACTGAGCGACACACCAAACGCTTCGTTAGGCGCGGCCGTGGTCCCGCAACGCGGCGAGAAACGCCCGGAGGTCGGCCGGGTCGTCTCGGGCGATCGCGTGAACCCGGCGCAGGTCCAAGCTGCCGTACCCGTGCACCACGAGGTTGCGGAATCCCGCCGCCCGCGCGAGCCGAACCGAGAGCTCAACCGGCAACACTCCTGCCTCGGCGAGCCGCCCGAACGCATCGGCGTAGGTCGGCGGGCTCCCCAAGCCCAGGCGGACGCAACTCGACACAGCCAGATCGATCACGACCTGCACGGCTTGTCAGAGGTGCAGGACGACGGTGTCCGTCGCCGCAGTCATCGGCTGCAGCTGGCTCGAATCGGAGGGCAGATGAGCCGCGACCCGGTCGAGGTGGCGAATCACCGAGGCGGCCCGTTCCGCGAAGAGCTCACGGTCGATTCCGCCGGTCATCCGAGCGCACCGAGCACATCGTCGTACGCTGCCCGCACGACCAGCTCCACGTCACACCAGAACCGCGTCGCTTCCAAACGAAACTCAAGAAAAGTATTCGGCTCGCGCTCCACGAGCAGGACGCCGTCGCGGGCGGTCCGGTAGCGCAGCAGAGCACTCGCCGTGGCCAGATCAACCAGATCGACGCCGTCGCTGCGCACCGTCGACGTGATCACGACGGCCAGCGCACCGAGATCGGTGCCAGGATCGGCGAGGTACCCGAGGTCCCAGTCCGACCGCGCTCCAGCCTCCCCCCGCGCGCGAGAGCCATGCAGGACAAGCAACCGAATATCCCGGAGGGCGGGATCCCCCCGCAGGCTGCTGGCCAGCTCCTCCGGTGTCACAGCGTGAGCCTAACCCGATCAGCTCGCCTCCCTGAAGCACTGCTACATACGGGTCGCGGCGACCTGGCGGGTCATCCGCGTCAGCTCGGCGGCGTCGGAACCGGGCCGGGCAGCCAGCACGTCGGCTGCTGCACACGGATCGACTGAATCTCCTTAGTGATGATCGAGCACCCAGTCGCTAAACGCAGCCGAGACTGAACAGCGGTCTCGCAGGGAGTTGGTGGTAGGCATACCTGGGCTGTGTTCGCGCTCTCGACGGCATGCCTGCGCGCCTTACTCGGCGGGGTCGCTTGTCCGCCATGTCCGGCGGGCGGCGGACCAGCGCTGATGTCGGACCTGATCGGAGATCAGTGGGTCAGCGAACGTAATGACCTGCCGCACGACTTGGGTGAAGTCCTCGGGATAGGTCAGCGCCGTTGTCTCCTGGCGCCGCCGCCACGCCGTGTAGGAATCCTGCCGCAGTTGCGGCAACCGGACCACGACCTGAGACAGCTGCCGTAGTGCGACCTCACGGTATACAGCGGTCCGGGCTAGGGCAGAGCGGAGGGCGTGGCCACTCATGTTGTGCGCGCCTATCAGGCGCCAGAGGTCGGCCCAATCACGGTCGCGGGTATTGAGGTCGCCCAGTGCCATCATCGTGGTGAGCTTCTCGGCCACAACCGTCTCGACCGGATACGTCCGTATCACGAACGTGGCCTCGTGGAGCAGTTGCGGGAATTCGGCATGCTCGACCTCGGGTGTCACCGGGTCACCGAAGTTCACATCCAGGACCAAGTTCAGACGAGCCTTGCCGATCATCGCGGGAACGGTGAGCCGAACGCCTGGGTACGGATCGCCCTGCCGGATCTGCTGCGTATGGAGACGGTCGATGGTGAAGACGACGC
>JBOHHD010000210.1:0-3344 GCA_050700515.1 Pseudonocardiaceae bacterium | reverse complement strand
GCAGCAAGGCCGCGCGCAGTTGCAGCCCTGGCGGGAAACCACCGCTGTCCGTACCCTCGACGAGCGTCTGGCTTCCTGCGGTGTTACATAAATAATCAAGACAGCGCAGCAACTGGCGACGATCTTGATTCCTGAATCCAGGGACTGGGAGATCAGACTGGCTGTGCAGTCATGGATCACCGCCCGATCCGTCGACCGGTAACTTGAGAATACTTTGCCCTGCGTCTCTCGCCCACGGGGTGAACCCAGCCACGCTGGGTGCTCACCCGTCGATGTTTCCGTGCATGCGGTGCCTGTGTCGAAATGGACGGACCAGCTGTCAGGTTGGGCATCGCTTACCGGGGACGACCGAGCCGAGTCACAGTTCGAGTGCTGCTCGCAGGGCGGAGTCCACGGCGACCTGCTCGTCCGAACCGATCACGCCCACTTGCTCTGCCAGCCGGCGGCGAATGACGGCCTCGATGGTCGTGACGACGGCCCATCCGTGACCTTCGAGACGGATGGCGAGCAGCGATCCAGGATCTCGATCCACGCCGACCCCTGCCCGGCCAGGTGTACCGGACGGCTGGAGATGACGCAGCGTCGGCAACGGCAGAGCGTCGGAGCTGCAAGGCAGCAGCGGCGGCTAATGTTCCGCCTTGCTGGCGCAGGAAGGCAGCGGTCGGGGGATCGACAGCGAGCTCCAGGTGCTCCATGACGGGCGTGGTACGTGACATGCTCGACTCCGGACAGGCTCGTCAGTTTCGCCGCCTTCGCGATGCCATACTTTTCAGCCCCCTTCGGTGGCATGGGTTGCCTGCCCCAACGCGGCGGCGCTGGCCAGAGCCAAGGACAGCTCCTCGCGTGGCTGCACCACGAGGACCAGGGGGGATGCGCCGGGCGGGCTGACTGCACCGTCGTCGTCGCGGTTGGCGCCGGTGGCCGGGGGAACGCCCAGCAATCCGAGGCCGGCGCAGACCGCCGTCCTGACCTCGGCCTGGTCCCAGCCGATCTCCCCGGTGAACACGACCGCATCGAGGCGGGTCAGGCTGGTAGCCATGGAGGCGATGGCCCCGCGGACCCGGTGACAGAACACCGCCAGGGACGTCTCAGCAGCGCGGTGGCCCGCGCGCGCGGCGACGACCAGCTCTCTGGTGTCGTCGGAGTGACCGTCGGACAGGCCGTACAGACCCGACTCCTGTTGCAGCCCGCGGCTGAGCTCCTCGATCGTCAGCCCCCCTTCGGTGAGCAGCCACAGCAACATCCCGGGATCGACGCTGCCGCTGCGGCGGCTCATCGGCACCCCCTCCAACGGGGTGAAGCCCATCGTGGTGTCCACACTGCGGCCCGCGCGTACCGCGCAGACCGAGCTACCCCCGCCCAGATGGGCCAGTACCACCTCGATGTCCTCCGGCGACTTCGCCAGCAGCTGCGCCGTGCGCCGCAGCGCCCAGGAGTAGGACAGGCCGTGGAAGCCGTACCGGCGCAGCCCGAACCTGCGGCGCCACGTCGCGGGCAGGGCGTATTCGCCGGCCTGGGGCGGCAGGTCCCGATGGAAAGCGGTGTCGGGGCACAACACCTGGGTCAGCCGCGGCCGGGCGTCCCGCACGGTCCGCACCAGCCCCAGCGCGGCGGGCAGGTGCTGCGGGGCCAGGGACACCGCCCGGTCGGCAGCAGCCAGCACGTCATCGTCGACCACCGTGGCGGTGCGCAGGTCGGGACCACTGTGCACCAGCCGGTGCGCGATGGCGTCGAGGCCGTCGCCGTGTTCGGCCAGGGCCCGGTCGAGAGCCTGCCGAGCCGTCGCACTGTCGGCCGGTTCGGTGAGGTGCTGGGAGTGCACCGGCTGTGGGGGGCCGGTGCCGGGCAGCTCCACCACGTCGATCCGCAGGCTTGACGAGCCGGCGTTCACCGTGAGCAGGCGCATCGGCTACGACCACGTCCAGTCGGTGATCGCCTCGGCGTCCTGCCCGGTGCGGTGCGCATACTCGATCAGCTCGTCGCGCTCGGCGAGCAGTTCCCGGGCGAGCTCGTCGGCGTTCGGGGTGTCCGATCGGCGCAATGCATCGGCGGCGAGGTCGTAGCGGGTCATGGCGTTGCTGGCCAGCAGGACGAACGGGGTGGTGGTGGTGCCCTCCTCCAGATAGCCGTGCACATGGAAGCGGTCCTGGTCGGCGCGGCCGTGCAGCACCTGGTGGATCGCTGAGGGTAGCCGTGGAAACCGAACACCACCGGTACCCCCGGGGGGAACCAGCGCAGGAACTCCTCGTCCGGCTTGCCCCAGGGGTTGCGTGACGCGGGCGCCAGCACGTGGAGATCCACCACGTTCACCACCTGGACGGCCAGTGACCGCTCGCGCAGCAGCACGGCGGCGGCCAGCATCTCCACGGTGGGCACGTTGCCCGCGCCGGCCAGCACGACAGCCGGCTGCCCGCCGGTGCCGGCCCACTCCCAGATTCCGGCCCCGGCGGCGCAGTGCGCCCGCGCCGCGTCCAGCGAGAGCCACTGCGCGGCCTGCTGCTTGCCGGCCACCACCAGATTGATCCGGCCGGTCGAGGCCAGGCACTCGCGCATGGTCACCAGCAACGTGTTGGCGTCCGGCGGCAGGAAGATCCGCGCCAGGCGCGCCTTCTTCGTCAGCAGGTTGTTGAGGAAGCCCGGCCCCTGGTGGGAGTAGCCGTTGTGCTCCTGGCGCCAGCCCTCCGAGGTCAGCAGGTAGTTCAGGCTGGCCACCGGGACGCGCCAGGGCACCTCGGCGGACATCTTGAGGAACTTGGCGTACTGGTTGACCATCGAGTCCACGATGGACGCGAACGCCTCGTAACAGGGGAACAGGCCGTGCCGCCCGGTCAGCAGGTAACCCTGCAGCCAGCCTTGACACAGGTGCTCGGAGAGGACTTCCAGCACCCGCCCGCCCGGCGCCAGGTGCTCGCCGTACTGCGCTACCGGCCAGGTGAAGGCGCGGTCGGTGGCCTGGAGCACCGCGTCGAGTTTGTTGGACGCGAGCTCGTCGGGGCAGAAGATCCGGAAGTCGCGCCGGGCCTCGGTGGCCCGCATCAGCGCGGTGAGCCAGGCACCCAGCACGGGGGTCGGGCCGGCCTGGTTCCCCCCCGGGCGGGACACCTCGACGGCGTAGGGCTCCAGCGGCGGGAGCGGCAGATCGACCCGCAGCGCGCCACCGTTGGCCTGGGGGACCGCCCCCAGCCGCAGATCACCCTCGGGGGGCAGCTCCAGCAGGTCGGGGTGGGGCCGCCCGTCCTCGTCGAACAGTTCCTCCGGGCGATACGAACGCAGCCAGGACTCCAGCAACCGCAGCTGCTCCGGGTCGTCGTGCACGGCGTCCAGCGGGACCTGGTGGGCGTGGA
>JBOHHD010000209.1:0-2963 GCA_050700515.1 Pseudonocardiaceae bacterium | reverse complement strand
CGAGCGAGAACCGCACCATGCCCGTCTCAGCGGGCGAAGGCTTCCAGCAGCGCGTTCTTGATTTCTGGGCGACCGGCGGCGACGAGGGTGAACGTGGCCTCCCGGACCAGCCGCTGGGCGTGCTGGTGGGCCAGGATCCCGGTGCTGCCCCTGGTGATCACCAGGGCCCCGGCTGCTCGGTAGGCCAGCTCCGAGGCGGCGGCCCGGGCCGGGGGCAGGATCGGCGGATCGGTCAGCCCGGCGTCGAGGCGGCCGCGGATCACGTCCTGTTCGGTGCGCAACCGGGCCGCGACCTCTGGCCGGCCGGCCTCCTCGATCAACCGAACGCACCGCCCGGCAACGCCGAGCGCGAGGCTGCCGTTCAGGCGTGAGCTGACGTGCTGGTTGGCCAGGAAATCGACATGTGAGACACGGGCGACGAGCCGCTCGGCAGGCAGGAAGTAGTCGGCGAAGCGCAGCCGGACGGTGTTGGTGCCCTGGGCGGCGACCAGGTGCAACTCCTCGACCGTGATACCCCCGCCTGCCTCGGGACTGATCAGACCACTGATGATCATGGATTTGTCCTCGGCGTCCCGCGCCGAGACCAGCAGCACGTCGATGATGCCCCAGCCGCTGACGAACGGAGCGTCCCCGCGCAGCAGCCAGCCCCCGTCGGTGGCCGTCGCCCACAACCGCGGCGGCTGCGGGATCGCACCGGCAAAGGCCACCCCGCCTCGCACCTGTCCCCGGATCGCCGCGTCGAGGTACTTCTCCCGCAGATCCACATTCGTCGGGCGGGTCAGGCCGCGCACCATGCTGTGATGCTGGATCCAGGTGAACGTCGTGGTCAGGCAGCCGCCGGCCAAGATCTCGATGATGGCGGCGAACGAGGGAAGGTCGACCTCGCCGCCGCCGTGCTCCGCCGGCCCGACCAGCCCGTAATAGCCTTCGGCGGCGAGCAGGTCGAAATGACCGGGCGGAATCATCCCCTTGGCGTCGACGTCGAGCGCTGCCGGGAACAGCACCTCGTCCGCGATCACGCCGACCCGCTCCAGCACGCCCCCCAAGCTACCCGTCCCGGTTGATCATTTCGCCGGGAGAGCGTTCGGCTTGACATGCAGTTACTTACCTGCATAACTTGCCGTGTGCATCCTGGGATGGACCAGGTCTTCAAAGCACTGGCCGACCAGACCCGGCGATATCTGTTGGACCGGCTGCGCGAGCACAACGGGCAGACGCTGGGCGAGCTGTGCGAGCGTGTCGAGATGACGCGTCAATCGGCGACGCGGCACCTGGCCATCCTGGAGGCAGCCAATCTGATCAGCACGGTGCGACGGGGGCGGGAAAAACTCCATTACCTCGATCCCGTACCCCTGCACGAGATTCAGCAGCGGTGGATCGACAAATTCGAGCGTCCGCGTCTTCGGGCGCTGAGCGCCCTGAAGCGACGAGCAGAGGAAGACATGACCGACAAGCCGACCTTCGTGTACGTCACCTACATCGAGAGCATCCCGGACAAGGTCTGGCACGCGCTGACCGACGCCGACCTGACCGCCGAGTACTGGGGGCACAGCAACGTCTCGGACTGGCAGGTCGGCTCCCCGTGGGAGCATCAACGCACCGACGGCACGCGCACCGCCGATGTCGTCGGCACGGTGATGGAAAGCGCGGCGCCCACCCGGTTTGGTGCTCACTGCGGCCAGGCCCGGAGAGGACCGGCCCCATGGCCCGTCCCGGCTCACATTCGACATCCAGCCGCACGGCGAGATCGTACGGCTCACCGTTACGGAGGAGAACTTCGCCGACGAAGCCGAACGGGACGAGGCCGCCGCCGGATGGCCCGCGGTGTTGTCCAACCTCAAATCCCTCCTGGAGACCGGTCACGTCCTCCCGCAAACACCCTGGGAGATGCCCCAGCGGTGACACCAGCCGCAGGTGGCGGTGTCGGCTACAACCAGTGGAGCCCAAGGCTGCGGATCTCGCCTGTTATGGCACCACGATGAGACGTGATGGAATCTCCATGGCTACTCGAGCGCACTCTCGTTGGCGAATGGTGATCTCGCCAACCGTCCCGATCGAGGGGCTGTCAACGGCGGCGCCGGCTTGGGATGCCGTCCACATAACTGGCTACCCTCAACCGGAGCCCCCCACCGTTGGCCGTCATCACAAAGCCGTCACTCTGGCGCGTTCACCTGCGCAACCAGCATGAACGGCACGTCGGGGACATGTCTCCGACAATGGGACCAGCGCCGAGTGCTTGATCTCGCGGCATGTGCTGTGGTGATCCTGGTTGTGGCTCCATACACCGCAGAGATCGGAGAGAAAAATGGCGCTTCTACCACTTCGTAGGTCACTAACCTGCACGCTTGCTGCCTTGGCGCTGAGCGGTGGGACAATGCTCGGCCTGGCCCCGGCGGCGAGTGCTGGCGTGTGCGGGGAACACACTGATCCATGGACTTCTGGAGCGCAAGCCTATTGGGAGATCAGCTGCTCAGACGGAAAGGTCACCGTAGCGGGGTGGGTGGAGGACACCGCCGCGAATAGCCGATGCGCGAAAGTTCAGGCGATATTTCCCAATGGCGACACGACGTTCAGCGCTCCCGCGTGTCCAAAAGGTGACCGAGAGTATTTCAAATGGACATCCGATGGTCACAGCGCGGACGTCTATCTCTATGAATACGACGTGTAAGTAATCGATCTCACGTCAGCGCTCGCGTGGACCCTGGCCATGCTATACGAACCCATGTATGCCGAACGGCCAGGGTCGCAATGTTACAAAACACCGTCCGGACAATATCACGTCGGTTAAACAGAATTGCCTTTACTCAGGCAAAACAGGCACCCAGCTGGTGCAGAAAGATTTGCGCTTGCTTTCCTGGGGACGGTCTTCCGGCGGCGCCTGACCACAAGCACGGAACCACCGCTCCCGTCGGCCAGAATCAACTGCTTTAACTGCGGGGCTGTCCGGGCCGGAGCTAATGGGG
>JBOHHD010000208.1:0-5686 GCA_050700515.1 Pseudonocardiaceae bacterium | reverse complement strand
CTGCTCGCGATGGGGACACGGCTGGCGTGGTGTGGACCGGTTGCGATCCTCGCTCGACTCGAAAGTCGAGCGCTGCCCTGCGTGAACAGGGTTTACCACTCAGAGTAACTAGTCGCAAAAGAATTTTCTCAGATCGTGAGATGACACGCTGGCGTTGAGTTAGGAACCCTCCGGCGTGGCGGGCGACGCTAGGGGTTCCGAAGCCGGCCAAACTGGTCCCCTTGCCTGCGCAACGTACCCACATCAAACACCGAACCAATGCCCGGCGATCGAGTAGCTCGTCATAAGTAGCCACGGCGACTGAAACCAGGGCCGCCGGCTCGGGTGTCGACTGGTTCACCCAGTTCGTGCTCGATCTCGTCGGGGTGCCGGTAGTAATTCCTCGGCAGCCTGCTCATCCGCCATGGCGTCCAGCTCGGCGTCGGTATTCATCCCCGTTCCGTCCGGTGCCCGGCGGTGGCGCGCTCACGAACTCTGCATTCGATCTCCGGAAGGACGGGGGACGAAGTGAGACCCCAGTGTGACCCCCGGATGCCCTGGGGGACGCGAGCCAGGCCGGAGTCATGTCCGTGGCTACCAGATAGTCAGCACAGCATCCGATCGAACGGATCACCGATGTCGGAACGCGGAGTCGACGGCAGACCCTGGACCAGCGCTGACTCCGACACGGGTACATCTACCGTCGTGACGGCACACGATCGTCACACTGACCTGGCGACCGAGAACCGCGGGTGCTGGATCAGCTCACCTCGCCGAAGGCCATGGGATCCCCAACAGCCATAGCTGAGCCAGGAGCGTTCGAATTCGCCCGGCTGTACGCGACGGTTCACGACAGCGTGATTCGGTGTCATCGCGTTCTGCCGATCAGCCGGTCTGATACCACTCATCGCTACAGAACGACCGCTCGCCGCGTTCGTAAGATTCTTCCTGCGGTGGCTGTCGGATGGCCCGAAATTGTCGGTGTCGGTGGTGAGGATGAGTGCGTGACCACAGCGGTGCTCGACAGTGCGCAGGCCCGGATCGACGGGCTGCTTGACTCGCTGCGCGCCGCCGAGACCGAGTACCGCCAGTCCTATGCCCGGGTTCTGGACCTCATCGCGGAGCTGGAGGTCGAGCGGGCGGGGGCGACCAGCGGGTTCGGGACCACCGCCCGGCTCGTGGCCGGGGTGCTGAACCTGTCATCAGGGGAAGCCCGAGTTCGGGCCGAGCACGCCGAGTTGCTCACCGCGCGCCGGTCGCTGACCGGTGAGGTATTGCCGCCGACGCTGCCCGCCACCGCCGCGGAGCTGGCCGCCGGGGCGATCGGTCCCACTCACCTGCGGGTGATCACCGCGACGATGCGCCGGATCCCCTCGACCACCCACCCCGACGCGGTTGCCGAAGCTGAGCAGACCCTGGCGCAGATGGCCCGCCGGTTCGATCCCCCAGCGCTGAGCCGGCTCGGGGAGCGCCTGCTGGCGCATCTGGATCCCGACGGCACCGCACCCTCCGAGGAACCCGAAGCGCAACGGGAGTTGCGGGTGCGTACCGGCTCGGACGGGACCGTGCGCCTGGCCGGGATCCTCGACCCCGAAGGCGGTGCCCGCGTCCGCGAAGTCCTGGGTTCGCTCAACCAGCGTCGTTCCCCCATCGACGGGGTCCCCGATGACCGCAGCCCCGCCCGCCGCGACGCCGACGCGCTGGTCGAAGCCATGAGCAGCCTGCTCGACGAGGGCCGACTACCCAGCCGGGGCGGGCAACGCCCGCATCTGGTGATCACCCTGACCCTCAGCGACCTGATCCACGGTCTCGGGCGGATCAGCCTGGACACCGGGCAGTACCTGTGCGCCGCCGACGCCCGCCGCCTGGCCTGCGACGCCGCCATCATCCCCATGGTCCTCGACGGGGACTCCCTGCCCCTGGACGTCGGCCGCGAACAACGCCTGGCCACCCCCGCCCAACGCGCCGCATTGGCCCAACGAGACCAAGGCTGCGCATTTCCCTCGTGCAATCGTGCACCCCGTTATTGCCACGCCCACCACATTGTCTCGTGGCTCGATGGGGGCGAAACCAAACTCGGCAACCTATGCCTACTCTGCGAATACCACCATATCATCGTGCACCGCCAGGGCTGGCACATCCGCATCGACGGACGCGGCCGACCCGAATTCGTCCCACCAAAAATCATCGACCCCACCAGAACACCACTACACGATCCACTCCGACAATAATTGGTCGACGTGTCCACTGGCGCTGCCACAGCGAACTCGGCTCGGTGATGGGCGAGCAATTTCGATCAGCACATCATCCTGAGCGATTCGGCCATGCGGATATCCGAACCCGATCGGCGCCACGCTGGTACTGCTCGCGCACTCCGGTGATCGCATCCTCACCAGCGACTACCAAGATCCCCATGCGACAGGCAGAGCCGTGATCGTCATCCCCTGCCGGCAAGGGCAGACACAGGGCGGTACAGGGGGACGGCCCGGACACCCGACCTCGGCACGACATGCCAGGCGGCGGCGGGTTCCGGTGCTATTCGATTTCGAACCGATGTTCGATACACCCAAGGGCAAGGACGCCGCAGAGCGAGAGGCCGACGGTGGCTCCCAGCGCAGTCACTCCCCTTCGGCGGATGCTGTCGTGGGAACGACACCGAGCGGGCAACGCTGGTCGCGTCGTTGCAGGAACAGCAGCAGGAACAGCAGCAGGAACAGCAGCAGGAACAATCGCAGGCCACATCGTGGCCCGCAGTAAGAACCAGCTCAGCGCGAACTACCATCCACCCACCTGCCCGGTGAACAACTCGAACTGCCCCCACGCCGGGTAGGTCCGGCAATGATCGTGCGCGACTTCAGCGCCACGGGGAAAGAGTGGCAGTTGGTCACTCAGCATGTCCAAGCCATCTCACTCAGTAACGACAAAAGTTCAATCGTGTAGATTTAGCCGTCGCGATATCGGGTACCTCCACAGCGATGGCGCTTCAGCGATGGCCTCCAGAGAGGGAACTGACGATGGCCGATGACTATGGATGAGCTGGAACGCACTCTCGGTGAGCAGGCCACGCCTGACTTCGCCGGTCCGGAGAAAACCTCATCGACTCAGGGGAGAGCCATATGAGCACCATCGTCGAATCCGTCGACGTCGAGGTGGATGTGCCCACTGCCTACAACCAGTGGACCCAGTTCGAGTCCTTCCCCCGGTTCATGGAAGGCGTCGACGAGGTACGCCAGGTCGACGACACCCATACCCACTGGGTGACCAGCATCAGCGGAGTGACCCGGGAGTTCGACGCCACCATCACCGAGCAGCGACCTGACGAGCGGATCGCGTGGCGCTCCGATGACGGTCCCGACCACGCCGGGGTCATCACCTTCCACCGGCTCAACGCCACCACCACCCGGGTCACCGCCCAGATGGACATCGACCCCGAAGGGTTCGTCGAGAACGTCGCCGACAAGCTGGGCTTCCTCGACCGGCGCGTCAAGGGGGACATGCGCCGGTTCAAGGAGTTCATCGAATCCCGTGGTGGCCACGAGACCGGCGCCTGGCGCGGTGAGGTCCCCCGCCCCGGAAGTGGAGCGACGAGCTGACGATCGCCTGCGCCAGAACGCGAAGGAGAGGAGCTACCGACCGATCGGGGTGGCACGCCTAGAAGTTACGTAATATCGTAGTTGTTTCACCGTCGAGCTGGAGGTGGGGCAGGTGCGCAGGATCGCGGTCGGGATCATTCTGCTGCTGGTGTTTCTTTCCGCACCCGCCCTGGCCGACGAGGCCGAGCAGCACCTGCCCGACACCCCGGTGGGCCGGCAGGTCTCCTGGCTGATCGAGGCCTCCAGCCGCCTTCCCGTCGGCGAGGCCGAAGCCCGGGAGCACCTGGCTCCGGGGTTCCTGGATGCGGTCGGCCTCGAACCCTTCAACGCGACCCTCGGTCAGGCCGCCGGGGAGAGCGGGTTGCGACTCGTGGCACTGCGCCCGGCAGGCGACACGGTCGCCAGTGGCGTGGTGGCCGGCGACGGTGGCGAACAGCACGTGCGGATCACGGTGGACGACGCCGGGCTGATCGCCGCCCTGCGGCTGACGCCGCTGCCGCGTTCGCCGGCTGAGCTCGATGAACGGCTGCATCGCCTCGCGCCGCAGGTGTCGTTCCTCGCGGCGCAGGTCGAGAGCGAATCCTGCCGTCCGGTACACAGCCGGGCAGCCGACACCGCCCGGCCGGTCGGCTCGGCGTTCAAGCTCTACGTCCTCGGTGCGCTCGCTCGCGCCGTGGAGCGGGGGGAGGCAGCGTGGGATGAACAACTGGCCATCCGGGAGGAGTGGCGCAGCCTGGGCGAGGGCGGGCTGAACCAAGCACCCGCCGGCGCGACGTACCCGCTGCGCCGCTACGCCGAGCTGATGATCTCGATCAGTGACAACACCGCGACCGATCACCTGATCCGCCGGCTCGACCGCCGGACCGTGGAGGACCAGCGGCTCCGGTTCGGCATGGCCGACCCGGCGGCCAACGTCCCGTTCCCGCTGACCCGCGATGTCCTCCAGCTCAAGGGCAACAGCTACCCCGCCTTCGCCGAGCCCTACCGGCAGCTGCACGGGGAGGACCGGCGCAGCTACCTCGACACTGTCATCGCGCCGTTGCCACTGGCCGGGATCCAAGGGTGGACGGCTCCCCGGGACATCGACACGATCGAGTGGTTCGCCTCGCCCGCCGACCTGTGCCGGGCCTTCGTCGGCCTGCACCAGCAGGCGGGCACGGCAGGTCTGGAGCCGGTGGCACAGGCCCTGTCGATCAACGGCGGGAGCACCGGGCTGGACCCCGCCCAGTGGCCGACCGTTTGGTTCAAAGGCGGCTCGGAGGCAGGGGTGCTCACCCTCAATTACCTCGCGAGCACCGCGCAGGGCCGCACCTTCGTCGTCTCGGTCATGGTCAGCGACCCGGCGCAGAACCTCGACCCCGCGACCTCCGACGAGCTGGTGGCCCTGGTGCACAGTGCCTTCCGGATGGCCGCCGACGCCACCGGTTAGTCGCTCGCCTCGCGCGCCGGCTGGCTACCGAGCCCCCCGGCGGCGAGCACGACCAGTAACGGCACCACCCGGTCCGGCGGAATGCTGTAGTAGTTGCGCCGTTCCAGGCGGATCCAGCCGGCGCCCTGCAGGTCCCGCAGGTGGTGGTAGACCTGCCCGCTGGTCCCCACTCCGGGCAGGTCGACCAGCTCCTTGATGGTGCGAGTGCCCTGGTGGACGGCGCGGAGCAGGGCGAGGCGGATCGGGTGGCCGAGCGCGGCGAGCATCGGTGCGATCTCGCCCCAGTTCTCGGCGGCCAGGGCCGCGGCGCGGTACTCCTGTTGCCAGATGTACTCCCCACCCTCGGGGGTGCCCACGACTCCGGCGAACACGACTCGACCGCTGACGTCGTCCTGGCGCCGACGCAGCGCCTGCACCGCCCACAGCGGCTCGTCGGGGTCCACCCGCGCGGGGGTGTCCTGCTGCGCCTCCAACCGATCCACCCGCCGCGCCAGCGCGGCGACGGTCCGTTCCAGCCCGGTCTCCCCGGTTCCCGCAGACTCCACGTTGACACGTTATGCTGCGGTGTCGGGGGCTTCTGCTTCGGTGAGCTCGAGGTCGACGTCGGCTCCGTCGTCGTCGGAGTTGAACGACTCCTCCACCGTGGTCTGGGTGGTGTCATCATCAGAGGCATCGACAGTGGTCT
>JBOHHD010000207.1:0-5154 GCA_050700515.1 Pseudonocardiaceae bacterium | reverse complement strand
CGGGAGTACTGATCAAACTCGAAGGAACTCGACGTCGCTGTGGTGGTGATGAAAGCTTAACTTTTCGTAGGTGCGCAGGGCGGCGACATTGTCGGATTCAACATAGAGCATCACCTCGGACAGTCCTCGACCGCGAAGATGCTCCAATCCGGCTGCGGTCAGTGCGCCACCGAGGCCGGTACCCTGGGCGTCGGGGTCCACCCCGAGCACATAGACCTCCCCGAGGCCGCCGGGATGCACCTTGGTCCAGTGAAAGCCGTGCAGCCGGTCCTGGACATCCACGGCCAGCAGGAATCCTTCCGGGTCGAACCATGGCTGGGCCTCTCGCACAGCAAGATCGCCCACGTCCCACCGGCCCTGCTCAGGATGCCAGGCGAAGGCCCGGTTGTTCACCGCCACTACCGCGGGCTCGTCCTGCCCGGGACGCAGCGGACGCAGCCGTAGCCCCTGGGGCAAGCGTCGTGGTGGAATCGGATCGGCCAGCGGGCGGCGCAGCTGCAACAGCTCGCGCCGGCGATCCAGACCGGCCCGCTCGGCCAACCGCAGCGCTGCCGGATGCTGACCGTGCGCCCATATCCATACCGGTCCGAGAACCCGCTCGAGCAGGTCGGTCAGCAGCGTTCCCCCGATGCCCCGGCGTCGATACCGCGGATGTACCGCGAACTCCGCGGTACACCGCTCGGCGTGCTCGTCCAGTGAGCCGTAGCCGAGCAGGGCACTGGCCCCGTTACGGACCAGGACATGCTGGATCGAGCCGGGCTGGATCGAACCAGGCTGGCCAAGCCGCAGTATTGCCGTCTCGGACAACGGCTCGACCCCGTCGACGGCCCCGGCCGCGGTGAGCAACGCGACCGCATCGGCGACGTCGACGTCGGACGGGCTACTGGTCCAGGTCAGGGTTGGGACTGAAATCTCTCCATCGGTAGCGGCCGGCCGTTCGGCAGCGTCTCGCGCGGCGGATCAACCCGATCGGGGTCGGCACCATCAGCAGTGTCCCGAGCCTCGCTGTCCTGGTGCACGTGCTCGGCCCGCTCCCGAGCGCTCATGCTGCGTAACGGCCGAACGAACTTGTAGCCCACATTGCGCACCGTGCCGATGAGTTGCTCATGCTCCGGTCCGAGCTTGGCGCGCAGCCGCCGAACGTGGACATCGACGGTGCGGGTGCCGCCGAAGAAGTCGTAACCCCACACCTCCTGCAGCAGCTGGGCGCGGGTGAACACCCGGCCTGCATGCTGGGCGAGGTACTTGAGCAGCTCGAATTCCTTGTAGGTCAGATCCAGCGGCCGTCCCCGCAAGCGCGCGGTGTAGGTGGCCTCGTCGATCACCAGCTCGCCCAGCACCAGGGTGCCGCTGCGGCCCGCGCCCGGTTCGGCGGCCCGCCGCGTGACCAGCAGCCGCAGCCGGGCGTCGACCTCGGCCGGACCCGCCGAAGGCAGCAGGATCTCATCGGCCCCCCAGTCGGCGGACAGGGCGACCAATCCGCCCTCGCTGATCACGACCACCACCGGCACGTCCAGCCCGGTGGATCCCAGCAGGCGGCAGAGGCTGCGTGAACCGGCCAGATCGGAGCGGGCGTCGATCAACACCGCGTCATAGGGACCCGCGTCCAGCAACGCGGCGACCTCCGGAATGGCCGCCCGCACCCCGTGCGCCAGCAGCGACAAGGCGGGCAACACCGAACTTGGTCCGGGGTCCGCGGTGAGCAGTAGCAGCTCCATGACCGCTTCCTCCTCGGCCGCTGTGAGCTGTGGCCATCAGGCCCTACTTCGGCCGGTCCACAGCAATGTGTCAGGAAGAATACCGGTCGTGGCTCCCTTACACCCTCTTTCGGTAGGTTTCGTCACGCTGGGGAGCCGTGATGGGGAAGTCGCGGGATGGTGCGCCGTGGCCACTGCCCGCGCCCGATCTGGTAGACCGAACCGTGCACCGGGCCGCACTGCGGCGACGCAAGCTCGGTATCGCAACCCGTAAGGTAAGAGGAGTCCTGTTGCGAGGAACCCCAGGTGCGCGGAATCGGGTGCGCAAGCTGGTCATCGCGGTGGTGGTGCTCATCAGTCTGAGCGTCGCGGCGGATTACGGTGCCGCGGCTGCCGCG
The DNA here is from genome assembly GCA_050700515.1 of Pseudonocardiaceae bacterium. Taxonomy (GTDB): domain Bacteria; phylum Actinomycetota; class Actinomycetes; order Mycobacteriales; family Pseudonocardiaceae. The sequence goes on along the minus strand of JBOHHD010000207.1, from coordinate 3,059 downwards.
GAGTACCAGGTGGCTCAGCAGATCCGTCAGGAGTTGGGGCTGGCCGCCGACCCCTCGGTACGGATCAACGGTTTTCCGTTCCTCACCCAGGCGCTGTCAGGTCATTACTCCAGCATCGACATGCGGGCTGCCGGGCTGTCCGTCGGCCCGCTGTACGACGTCGCGGTGGAGGCGACGATGCGTGACGTCGACGCGCCATTGTCCGAGGTGACGTCCGGGAATGTGCGGTCGGTACACGCCGCGGAGGTGGCCGGTCGAATCAGGCTGAAGGATAAGGACATCGGTCGCGCGATCGGGATCGAGGACCTTCGGCTGCAACCGGCCTCCGATGAGGAGACCCAGAATCTGTTGCCCGCAGGCGCGTTGCCCGACCCCGCTTCCCGCACCGATGACCGGGAGGCCGTCCGGATGATGGCGACCACTGATCTGACCGGGGAACCCACCAGCATCATCGGAATCGGGCTCATAAGGATCACCGGAAATAGCCTGCAGATCACCATCACGGACGTGCGCCTGGCCCAGGACCAGGTCGGTGAGGTGAGCCTGCCACGGCAGATCCGTCAGCTGTTGATCCAGGCACTGAGCACCGAAGTCGAGCCCGGCGGACTGCCGTTCACCGCCACGCCCACCCGGGTGTGGGTGGAGGCCGGCTCACTTCTCCTGGAGGGCACCGCTCAGGACGTCTCGTTCAGCGAGCTCGGGGCGGGCATCGGGTGACCGGGTTGGCGCTGGTGCTGGGCACACTGGCGGTCGCGACGTGGTTCGGCCTGCGCTGGCGACGCCGACAGGGGCGGGTGCAGACCCTGGCCAGAACGACGCTGGCCGCAGCGACGCTGGCCGAGCCGGTGTTGCGCCGGATCGACGGCGCAGCCGCGGTGACGTTGCTGCAGCTGAGCACCCCGATCTGCGCACGGTGCCCCCAGGCGCGTGCCCTGCTCAGCGAGCTGGCCGCGGTGACTCCCGGAGTCGGATACGCCGAGATCCACCTCGCCGAGCACCCGGAGTTGGCCGGTGAGCTCGGAGTGCGTTCGACGCCCACCACCTTGGCGGTCTCCCCGGCCGGTCGCGAACTGTTCCGGGTGGCGGGCGTGCCCCGCCGGGCGGAGCTGCTCAGCGCCCTGCAACCGCATCTGGAAAACCGGGGCTAGTCCGGTTTGTGGATTCCTGGTCCCGCAGAGCGGGAATGTCGGGTAGTCTCACCAGAGTGTGCTCGCTGCTGACCAAGCGTCGTGCGGTTGACTTCTGCCGCCTGCGCAGCAGCTTGTGTCAGACATCGTGACCGGGCGGCTACCTCTTCTTCCACACAGTGCTCATGGCGGCCGTAGTCCTTGGCAGTCCCCGGCGGCAGCCGGGTGGCCATCCCGCCTGACGACCCCCGTCTCCCGTGGTCAGGAGCATTCATGACGCTTTCCTCCAGCCGTATCCCTATTGACCCTCGCGGTCCCCGATTCGCCGCGTGGGTGAGCACTGCGGTACTCGCCGTCGTACTGGTCACCAGCGGCACCCTGCTGCTCGCCGCCCAGGCGGTGGTGTTCGCGCTGGGCGCGTTCGCCGGTCTGCGGTGGCACCCCTACGGCATGCTGTACCGCACCCTTATTGCGCCCCGGCTGGCCCCGCCCATCGAGCGAGAGGATCCCGCTCCGGTGCGCTTCGCCCAGGGGCTGGGCCTCGCCTTCGCCGCGGTCGGCGTGTTCGGTTACGCCACCGGGCTCGGCGCGCTGGGCATGACCGTCACAGCACTCGCGCTGGGCGCGGCTTTCCTCAATGCGGCATTCGGCTTCTGCCTGGGCTGCGAGATATACCTCCGACTGCCTCTACGACAGCGCAGTCGGGCGAACTCCCCGCTTAACACCATCCCTGATAACACATCTCAAACCGAACGAGGAGCTGCCGCATGAGCCGCGAGAACGTCTTGGTTACGGCCGACTGGGCAGAGCAGAATCTGGAAACCGACGGCGTCGTCTTCGTCGAGGTCGACGAGGACACCGCCGCCTACGACAACGGACACATCGCCGGTGCAGTGAAGATCAACTGGCAGACGGAGCTGCAGGACCAGGTGATCCGCGATTTCGTGGACAAGGGTGCCTTCGAGAAGCTGCTCTCCGACAAAGGCATCAGCAATGACGACACCGTAGTGCTCTACGGCGGTAACAACAACTGGTTCGCCGCCTACGCCTACTGGTACTTCAAGCTTTACGGACACGATGACGTCAAGCTGCTCGACGGTGGGCGCAAGAAGTGGGAGCTCGACGGCCGTCCCCTGTCCACCGATGCGGTAAGCAGGCAGGCGACCAGCTACACCGCCCAGGAACAGGACACGACGATCCGGGCCTTCCGCCAAGAAGTGATCGACGCGATCGACAACAAGAACCTCGTCGACGTCCGCTCGCCCGCTGAATTCGCCGGGGAGATCCTGGCCCCGGCACATCTGCCGCAGGAGCAGGCACAACGGCCCGGACACATTCCCACGGCGCTGAACGTGCCCTGGTCCAAGGCGGCCAACGAGGACGGCACCTTCAAGTCCGATGACGAGTTGACCGCACTCTACGGCGAGGCAGGGCTCGACGAGAGCAAGGAAACCATCGCCTACTGCCGGATCGGCGAGCGCTCCAGTCACACCTGGTTCGTGCTGCACGAATTGCTGGGCCATTCCGACGTGAAGAACTACGACGGGTCCTGGACCGAGTACGGCTCCTTGGTCGGCGCGCCGATCGCACTCGGCAGCAAGGGCTGATCGCCATGTGCGGAGCACCCGAACAGACCCAGGAACTCCCAGCGGGAATCGATCTGAATAAGCACACCGTACTGTCAGGCAGGGTGTTTTCGGCCGGTGAACCAGCCGCTGGCGCCTTCGTGCGGTTGCTCGACGGTAACGAGGAGTTCACCGCCGAAGTGGTGTCCTCGGCCTCCGGAGAATTCCGGTTCTTCGCCGCTCCCGGCAGCTGGACGGTGCGCGCGCTGCACCACTCCGGCAACGGCGAGGCAACGGTGATTGCGGACCACCCCGGCCGGTACCCCGTCGAAGTTTCCGTGAGCTGACCGCCCGAGGGGGGTGGTAG
>JBOHHD010000206.1:0-7070 GCA_050700515.1 Pseudonocardiaceae bacterium | reverse complement strand
TTGGCATACCGCTCGACGACATGACAGGCGACGGGCCGCAGCTCTTCGAGTACCCGCAGGTGAGTCGCCCCGGCGGCCGGTACTTGGCTACTTGACTGCGGTATTCGATCAGCTCTTGTGGGACGGGCTACTCATTGTACTGATAGTGATCCCCTGGAGAATTGTGAAGGATCAGCGAACGATCTTTTTACTGCAAACCTACTCGACTGGGTCCCTGATGGAGTCAGGATTCGAGTAAACCGCGATGGTGTCAAGGCCGCCGGGTGGCCCAGAGGTCAACCAAGCCAACTACTCGCCGATACGTTGTTCAAACAACTGGACAACGTAAACGACTGACAAAGCGATAGTGTCCGATGACCATGGTCGCCGGTCGGTTGGGAACACCTCACAGGTCAGCGACCCTTTCGTCTGTCATGTCCGAGGAATAGACATGATTGAGTGGTCTTCCCGCTCGCACCGCAGTCGGAGTCATGGTTATAGCGGCATCATACAGACCAGTTGTCGTTTCTCCGACTACCAAGGTGCGGTAGTGGACGCCAGACAAGGCCGGAAGCTACGTGTCCGTCGCTCCGATTCAATACGAATCCATATATGTGATGAACGTTGTGACCCGCCCGGTGCCGAGAAACTCGCACAGGTATTCCTCGAGCTCGCACAGGGCAGGTGAGCAACGAATCCGGATCACGAAGAGTTCTTCCAAATTCTGATTAGCATCGAGGATCGGGGAATCCAGGCAGCGTCGGACAACCTCGCGTAACCAGCACTCGAAACATACAGCGAAGACCGCTTACAGCCCGTCACATTCTCAATGTGATCAATTAAGCAAGAGTCCGACATCTTCAGTGAGTTCGAACCCCGAAAAAATACGCTGACCTACGTATTCTACCGCCGGACTACACAGTAGCCGATGACCAGCAGAAAAACCCCAGGTTGGGGCGGTTCAAACCGCCTGGGTGGAGCTGACGGGATTCGAACCCGTGACCCCCGCACTGCCAGTGCGGTGCGCTACCAGCTGCGCTACAGCCCCGAAGCGATCACCGCCGACTATCGCGGTGCGCCCGCTACGCTACACGAGGCAGGTCGTCATCCCTGAACGGGGCAGGGTCAGCGCGCGGCACCCAGCGCCTCGTCCAGCCAGCCCGGGTTTCCCGAGTCGATGATCGTTCCGTTGACCAGGACCGTGGGAGTGCCCAACCGGCCGTCGGGCCGCAGTGTGCTGAGGTACTCACGCGCCTGCTCAGTGGCAGCCGTGACGCGCTCCTGGGCACCGTCCTCGACGCAGCGCGCGAAGCTGTCGCCTGCGCCCAGGTCACGACCGAGCTGCTGGAGCTGTGCGCTGGTCCATCCAGGACCGCCCTCACGCGGTTGGTGGACGAACAGACTTTCGTGGAAGCGGGGGAACACGCCGGCCTCGCTCGCGCAGAAGGCTGCCCCGGCCGCCAAACTGGAATACCCCGCAGGATCGGAGAAATCGTCGAGTATGGCCACCGGGTGGTACACCACCCTGGCCTGCCCCAGAGCCGCGGCATCCTCAAGCTGGTCGCCGTAGAGCTTCTCGAATTGCTCGCACGCGGGACACAGAAAGTCCTCATAGACCTCGATGGTCACCGGCGCGTCGGGCTTCCCGATCGCCACAGCGTCGTCCCGTGGGGTCACCTGGAACACCGGTCCGGCGGCCGCGACGGGGATCGTCGGCGGTAGATCACCGGACTCGCTGTGTGTCTGGAGCCATATTCCCAGCCCGACGACCAGCACGAGCAGCACCGAAACAAGCACGCCCGCAGCCGCGCCGCGGCTGATCCCCCGATCGGCACGGGCGGCCATGGTCGGGCTCGTCCTGCCCGCCTGGGCGACCTGTTGCTTGCGTTTTCGCTCGGCCCGTTGCGCGCCACCCACTCCCGCGTCCTCCTGACTCATCCGCGCCGGTCCACCGGCCCCGTGTCGCTATATATTCCGCTCCACACAGTGTCCGCCCCTCCCCCTTGCCGCCACCCATCGACGCTCCACGCTGTCCTGGGTCGCACCAGCAACCACAGCGCCACGACCAGCAGCCCGGCGTTACGCGCCAGGTCCAGCAGGTAGCCGGCCGAACCCTCGGCCACCGCCCCGCCGCCCCCGAAACAACCACAGTCGATGGACAGACCGCGCACCCATGCCTGCCCCACCCCTAGCATGAACACCACTAGGAGGGCGGCCGACAGAAGTGCAGCCCATCGGGTGAATGCACCTATCAACAGCAGGGTTCCCAGCACCAGTTCCACCAGCGGTAGCGCCGCGGCGACCGGTCCGACGAGGTCTGGCGGCAGCACCTCGTAGGCTCGTACCGCGATCCGGGTATGGGCCGGATCGACGATCTTGAGCGCTCCGGACCCCAGCCAGACCGCGGCCAGCCCGAGCCGGGCCAGAATACCCACCCCATCCAGGACACGGGGGGAAGGACGTCGCACCCCACGAGGCTAGTGCGCGTTCCGTATCGTGGTAACTCACGGTCTGGCGGCAAACGATGGCGAGGTGCGCGGATGGCCATCCAGTCCGGTGGCAGCGAGATCGGGCACACCCATCAGGACGTGTCCGGAGGGTGGCTGCGGCCCGCGGTGTTCGGCGCGATGGACGGCCTGGTGACCAACATCGGGTTGGTCGCCGGGGTGGGCGGCGGTGGAGCGGACGCCCGCCTGATCGTCTTGACCGGGATGGCCGGGCTGGTGGCAGGCGCGTTCTCGATGGCGCTCGGCGAGTACGCCTCGGTCGAGACCCAGAACGACTCGGTGCGGGCCGAGGTGGCGGTGGAGCGCGATGAGCTGCGCAGGCACCCGGCCGCGGAGCAGGCCGAGTTGATGGCCTCCTACATGCAGATGGGCCTGAGCCGGGAGACCGCGATGCGGGTGGCGCAGGAGGTGCACGCCGACCCGATGCTGGCGGTGCGCGTGCACATCACCCAGGAGCTCGGGCTGAATCCCGACGAGCAGCCCTCCCCGTGGGTGGCGGGTGGATCGTCGTTTCTGTGCTTTGCGATCGGCGCCTTGGTGCCGCTGATCCCGTTCCTGCTCGGTTTCGACTCGCTGATCGCGGCGCTGGCCGCCGGTGGGGTGGGGCTGGCCGTCGCCGGGGCGGTCGCGGCTCGGTTCACCACCCGTCCGTGGTGGTTGGGCGGGCTGCGCCAACTGGGTTTCGGCGTCCTCGCCGCCGTCGCGACCTATCTGGTCGGCACCCTGATCGGTGTGGGCGCCGCGGGCTAGGTGTTCTGGGGCTGGACGTTCTGGGGGTTAGACGTCCGGCTGGTGGGCTCGCCCGCTCACCCGTTGGCCGGTCGGTACTTCGGGTCCCTCGTCAAGGCAACCGCATTCGGCGGCGATGTCCTTCGCGGTGCGATCAGGCTCGCCCTGGCCATCACCCCGGGACAGGGTCTCCGTGGCGCGCAGCCACACCACAGCCGCGAGCAGGGCCATGGTGCCGGTCAGCGCGAACGCCGCGGAGAAGGAGAATTGGTCGGCGAGCACCCCGGCGGCGATGGGTCCGATGATCGCGCCGACGTCGGCGGCCATCTGGAAAGTCGCCAGCACGGGCCCGCCCTTGGCCTTCGAGCCGATCACATCGGCCACCGCGGCGCCCTGCGGTGGGGTGATCAGCCCCGTGCCCAGGCCCGCGATCAGGGTGGCGAGCAGGAACTGGGTCATCCCGTCGGTGAAACCGATCCAGATCGTCGCGGCACCGGTGATCATCAACCCGGCCAGCACCGGAGGACGGCGACCGAAGGAGTCGGCGATCTTGCCGGACACCATGAGCAGGGCCACGTTGCCCGCCGCGAACACCGAGAGCGCCACCCCGGCCATCGACTCTGCGCGATTGAGCACCTCGACGACGAACAGCGGCATCAGGGAGACCCGCACACCGAACACCGCCCAGCCGTTGGCGAAATTGGACACCAGGGCGGCGCGGTAGGTCGGATGGCGCAGCGCCTCCCGCACGCTCAAGGCCGTGGTATCCCCTTCGGTCATGGCGCCAAGCAGCGTGGAGCGCCGCAGGAACAGCCAGGCCACCGCGGCGGCGATGAACAGCGCGATCGCGTAGATGATGAACGGGGCAAGCAGCGAGATACCGATCAACCCGCCACCGACCAGTGGCCCGATGACGTTGCCGAGCAGGAAGCTGGTCGCCCACAGGCCGGTGGACCGCCCGCGCATCGGCGGTGGGGTGAGCCGGATCAGCAACGCCACCGCCGAGACAGTGAACATGGTCGACCCGATACCCCCGAACGCGCGCAGCACCAGCAATTGCCAGTAATCCGCCGCGAAAGCACACGCCCCGGTGGACAGGCCCACCAGGATGATGCCCCAGATGTAGATCGGCCGTTCACCGAATCTGGACACCAGCTTGCCGCTGGCCGGAGCGAACACCAGCCGCATGAACGCGAACGCGCTCACCACCATCGCGGCCGCAGTGACGCTGACGTCGAAGCTGCGGGCGAAGGCCGGCAACGCCGGTGCGACGATGCCGAAACCGATCGCGATCACGAAGCTGACCACGACGAGCACCCAGACCTCGCTCGGCAGCCGGGGAGCTGTCTTTGCTGGTCGGAGCTTCCCACCCACGCAGCACCACCCCTGCCGAGTTGTCTTCACCGCCCTGGGGGTCAACCTGTGGCACCAGCCACGCATTCCCTCTACGGATTGAGTAACAGTTCTCTATCTGCCCATACGGCATTCATCGTATTCACCAGAGCATGTAACCACTAATCGAGCCACTTTGTGCTGGCAAGCGATTACACACCGCTTCATAGCAATGCATCGCACCATGGAGGGCATCTGCTGGAACGGCACGCCCTTCTGCGCTTCTCCGACTACCGACGCCAACGGTATCCGGCTCCCGAACGGCTTCAACAGCCCTGGCGGGTGAGTGCCGGCTGAGCAGGCTCTGCGGGTCAGCAGGACGATGCCGAGCGGTGGCAGCGGGCTCCCCCCGTCTAGGAATTTTACCTTCCCTAACTTATGGTAGGCAGACCTAAGTAAGTAACGCTCGATCGGGGGAAGGGAGGAGATACTTCGTGGCATCGCTCACCACCCGACCGTCACCACGTAGCCGGCCGTCGACGACTGCGTCACCCAGTTCAGGTGCACCGCGCCGCCACCGCTTGCTGGTTGTCGTCGGATTACTGGTGTTGCTGGTGCTGGTGGTGCTGGCCAGCCTGGCAGTCGGGGCCAAGGCGATCCCGCTCGGTGCGGTGTGGGATGCGATCTGGTCGCCGACCGGCACCGAGAACGACATCATCGTCCGCTCGCTGCGGGCGCCGCGCACCATGCTCGGCATCGGAGTGGGCATCGCGCTGGGGATGGCGGGAGCGCTGATGCAGGGACATACCCGCAACCCGCTCGCCGACCCCGGCATCCTCGGGGTAGAGGCGGGTGCGGCCTTCTTCGTGGTGGTGGGTATCTACGCGCTTGGCGTGACGAGCCTGTTCGGCTATGTGTGGTTCGCCTTCGCCGGGGCATTCGCAGCCAGCGTGCTGGTGTTCGTGCTGGGGTCGTTGGGCCGGGGCGGGCCGACACCGGTGACGCTCGCGTTGGCGGGCGTGGCAGTGAGCTTTTTGCTGTACGCGCTGATCCAGGCGATGTTGCTGGCCGACCTTGCGACGCTTGACGCCTACCGGTTCTGGGTGGTCGGCTCGCTGGCCGGTCGTGATGCCGCAGTCACGGCCCAGGTCCTGCCGTTCCTCCTGACTGGACTGCTGCTGGCGGTGCTGAACGCACCTGGCCTGAACCTGCTGTCCTTGGGGGAGGACGTCGCCCGGGCACTGGGGCAGCGAGTCGCGACGACCCGCTGGACCGGCCTGTTGGCAATCACGCTGCTGACCGGCTCTGCGGTGGCGGCGTGCGGGCCGATCGCGTTCGTCGGCTTAGTGGTGCCGCACGTTGCGCGGGCGCTGACCGGGCCGGATCACCGCTGGCTGCTACCCGCCGCAGGGCTGTCCGGCGCTGTGCTGCTGTTGGCCGCCGATGTGATCGGCCGGGTGGTGGTGCGTCCAGGTGAGCTCCAGGTGGGCATCGTGCTGGCGCTGGTGGGCGCGCCGTTCTTCATCGCGTTGGTGCGCCGTCGTCGGCTGGTGAAACTGTGACGACCAGGACAGAAGGGACGACCGGAATGCCGCACCGCGAGCCTGTGATCGGCCGCCCGCCGTTACGGGTTGGCCGGTTCTCCGGGGTGTGGCGGCCGAGGATGATCACAGTGACGGTGGTCGGGCTGACCCTGCTGGTGCTTGTGGCAGCGGTGAATATCGGCCGCGGTGACTTCCCGATCTCGGTCGATGAGGTACTCGGCGTGCTGACCGGTGGAGGGGACAGCTCGCAGCGATTCATCGTGCTGGAGCTGCGGCTGCCGCGCACACTGACCGGCGCGCTGGTCGGTGCCGCGCTCGGGCTATCCGGCGCGATCCTCCAGACGATCGCGCGCAACCCGCTGGCCAGTCCAGATTTTCTCGGCTTCACCGCAGGCGCCAGCGCTGCGGCCGTGGCGGTCATCGTGCTCGGCGGCAGCTACGGCGCGGTCGGAACGACTCTGGCCACGGTCGGGGTGCCGATCGCGGCGCTGATCGGAGGGCTGACCGTCGCCGTGCTGGTCTACGCACTGGCCTGGCGACGCGGCATCGAGGGCTATCGGCTGGTACTGGTTGGCATCGGGATCGACGCGGTGTGCCGGGCGATCACGTCCTGGTTGCTCGTCATCGCCCAGATCTATGCTGCGGCTCAGGCCACGGTGTGGCTCACCGGCAGCCTCAACGGCCGCGGCTGGGAGCACGTGGTGCCGGTCGGGCTGGCACTAGTCGTGCTGGTACCGATCGCGCTGATGCTGGCCTTCGGGCTGGGCGCGCTGCAGTTCGGCGACGACACCGCTCGTGGGCTCGGGCTCCGGGTGAACCGAACCCGCTCGGCGTTGATCGTCGTGGCGGTCGCGCTGGCCGCAGTGGCCGCATCGAGCGCCGGTCCGATCGTGTTCATCGCGCTGGCGGTGCCGCAGATCTGCCAACGCCTGGTCGGTGCCGCCCGACCGCCGCTGCTGACCTCGGCGATCTACGGTGC
>JBOHHD010000205.1:0-8438 GCA_050700515.1 Pseudonocardiaceae bacterium | reverse complement strand
CACTTCAACGGTGCAGAAGTATCCACCGTGCACAAACGGCGCACAGCACCCAAGGCACCCAAGGCAGTTGATGTCTTCTTCATTGCCTACCCCTAATCCAAAAATTAGGGCCACAGAATGGTGGTATGGATTGTGACTCTGACAGACCAGGATCTCGCTGCTTCAAACGGACAGCCGCAGCAGCAACAGCTGAGTTTGAGCACCGCAGCGGCACGCAATTTGGCGACGACCACCAAGTCCGTTCCGCAGATGCAGGAGATCTCCTCTCGGTGGCTGCTGAAAATACTGCCGTGGGTGCAGGTGCAGGGTGGTACCTACCGGGTGAACCGGCGGTTGACCTATTCAGTGGGTGATGGTCGGGTCACCTTCACCACGACCGGTGCGGAGGTGCGGGTTATCCCCGCAGAACTCTGCGAGCTACCCTTGCTGCGCGGATTTGATGACATCGAGGTCCTGACCACCCTGGCCGACCGGTTCACGCAGTTGGAGTTCGAGGCCGGTTCCGTGGTCGTCGAGCAGGGTCAGCCAGCCGATCAGATTTTCCTCATCGCACACGGTAAGGTCAATAAAATTCGCGCCGGCAAGTATGGCGACGAAACCGTGTTGGAGGTCCTCGCCGATGGGGATCATTTCAGCTCTCAGGCAGTAGTGGAGTCAGAGGACCAGTGGCCGTTCACCATCAAGACTGTTACCAAATGCACAGTATTAGCACTATCACAGCAACGGTTCGAAGAAATTGTCGCCCAGTCCGACGCCTTGCGGGCACATGTCGAGCAGTTCCGCGCCGGCCCGGAATTCGCAACGAACAAGTACGGTGAAGCCGCCATCGAATTGGCCTCCGGCCATGAGGGGGAGCCCCCAATCCCGGGGACCTTCGTCGACTACGAACTCGCGCCCCGCGAATATCATTTGAGCGTGTCCCAGACCGTACTGCGGGTGCACACCCGGGTGGCCGACCTCTACAACGAACCGATGAATCAGACCGAACAACAACTCCGGCTGACCGTTGAAGCACTACGTGAACGCCAGGAACACGAAATGATCAACAATCATGATTTCGGGTTGCTGCACAACGCCGACCTGAGCCAACGCATCCATACCCGCACGGGCCCCCCCACCCCCGACGATCTCGACGAGCTGCTCTCTCGCCGCCGCAAGACCGAGTACTTGTTGGCCCATCCCCGCACCATCGCCGCCTTCGGCCGGGAATGCAATCGTCTGGGCATCTACCCACATAGTGTCGACATGGCCGGCCACATGGTACCTGCCTGGCGGGGCGTACCCTTGCTGCCGTGCAACAAGATACCTATCAGTGACACCCGCACCAGCTCGATACTGGCGATGCGAACCGGCCAAGATGAGCAGGGTGTCATCGGGCTGCACCAGACCGGTATTCCGGACGAGTACCAACCCAGCATGTCTGTCCGATTCATGGGAATCAGCGAAAAAGCAATCATCTCCTACCTCGTCACGGCTTACTATTCGGCCGCAGTCCTGGTCCCCGATGCGCTCGGCATCCTCGAAGACGTCGAAATCGGACGCTAATATGCAACCCTTCGAGCTGCCGGATTTTTACATGCCCTATCCGGCGCGTTTGAACCCGTCGCTGGAGGGAGCACGAGAGCATTCAAAGGCATGGGCCTACGAGATGGGGATCCTGGACACCCAGGTGAATACGGGTGATGTGGTTATTTGGGATGAGGCGAAGTTCGACTCGATGGACTATGCCCTTCTGTGTTCGTACACCCATCCCGACGCGCCGAGCCGCGAGCTCGATCTGGTGACCGACTGGTACGTCTGGGTCTTTTATTTCGACGATCATTTCCTCGAGACATACAAACGTAATCATGATCAGGTCGGTGCGAAAGAGTATCTTGACCGGTTGCCCACGTTCATGCCACTGGATCCCGCAACCACCCCACCGGAGCCGACAAATGCGGTCGAGCGTGGGCTGATCAACCTGTGGAACCGCACGGTTTTCTCGAAGTCGCCAGAATGGCGGCTACGATTCTTCCAGAGTACCAAGAATTTGCTTGAGGAATCGACGTGGGAGCTGTCCAACATCAGTGGACACCGTATCCCGAACCCGATCGAGTACATTGAGATGCGCCGCAAGGTCGGCGGTGCCCCGTGGTCCGCCGACCTTGTGGAGCACGCCGCGTTCGTCGAGGTCCCCATGAGGGTCGCCGACACGAGGCCGATGCGTGTCCTCAAGGACACATTCGCCGACGGGGTGCATCTGCGCAACGATCTCTTCTCCTACCAACGGGAAACTCAGGAAGAAGGCGAGCTCGCCAACTGCGTTCTGGTACTGGAGCGATTTCTGGACGTCAGTACACAGCGCGCCGCTGATCTGACCAACGACATACTGAGTTCCCGGCTGCACCAGTTCGAGAACACCGCACTCACCGAGTTACCATCGCTCTTCGAAGAATACGGCTTGGATCTGCTTGAACGTGAGAGTGTTGCCCTCTACATCAAGGGCCTGCAGGATTGGCAATCAGGCGGTCATGAGTGGCACATGCGATCGAGCCGCTACATGAACGATATTCCGCATCGTGAGCCGTCAGCGGCAGAGCGACTACTCAGTGGCCCCACGGGATTGGGTATTTCAGCAACGCAAATCATCATACCATCCCCCGGAACATGGGGACTGAAGAGGCTCAAGAGCCACACCCATGTGCCGTACCAAAAGGTGGGCCCCGGCACTCTTCCCGACTTCTACATGCCATACTCTGCTCGAGTCAATTCTCACCTGGAGCGGTCGCGTCAGCATTGCATCGACTGGGCTCGTGAGATGGGTATGTTGGAGCCGATCCCCGGCATGCCCGGTGTCGGTATCTGGGATGAAGAAAATCTCGCATTGTTCGACTTCGCCGTATGTGCTTCGAGAATCCATCCCGATGCGTCCGGGCCTGAGCTCGATGTGTCCTCGGCGTGGCTTACGTGGGGAACCTACGGTGATGACTACTTACCAGCGGTCTTCGGGCCCACTCGCAATATGGCCGGCGCCAAGGCCTTCAATGCCCGATTGTCAGAGTTCATGCCGCTGGATTGTGTGACCACTCCACCGCCGACCAATGCGGTTGAAACGGGTTTGGCCGATCTGTGGACCCGTACGGCGTCCCCGATGTCGGTCGATCAGCGGCGTCAGTTCCGGCAGGCCGTCGAGACCATGACGGCAAGCTGGTTGTGGGAGCTCGCGAACCACATCCAGCATCGAATTCCCGATCCGGTCGACTACGTGGAGATGCGGCGTAAGACGTTCGGCTCGGATATGACGATGAGCTTGGCCCGCATCACGCAAGGGGGGCACCTCCCGCCCCAGATCTTCACCACCCGGCCGATGCGGGGGCTGGAGAACTCGGCCCAAGACTACGCTTGCCTGATGAATGATATCTTCTCCTATCAGAAGGAGATCGAGTTCGAGGGTGAGCTCCATAACTGTGTGCTGGTCGTTCAGAAGTTCCTCGACATGGATCGTGAGCAGGCGGTCCTGGTCGTCAACGACCTGATGACCTCGCGGCTGCAGCAGTTCGAGCACATCATCACCTCCGAACTACCGCTTCTCGCCGAGGATTACCATCTGGACACAGATGGCCGGGAGGCACTGAACGCCTACGTCGTGGGCCTGCAGGACTGGGTCGCCGGCATTCTCGACTGGCATATGTTGACCGGTCGGTATGGCGAATCAGCCTTGCAGCGACGCTACCGGACGCCACCGCAGTGGTCCAGTGGACCCACCGGGCTGGGCACCACAGCTGCGCGCCTCGCGTCGTTACGCTCCGGCATCCTCGAAGACGTGATAATCGGACGATGATGAGGTGTCGGAGCACATGACCACCACTGGGGTAATCATCAAAGGCCGGCCAACAGGCGAAGTGTTGGCCGAAAGCCGGGCCATTGTCGATCCTGCGCTGCGCGCGGCGGTTGACACGCTGCCTCCTTCAATGCGACGGATCGCGGGTTACCACCTCGGGTGGTGGGACGTGGACAGCCGCCCGGCCAGTGCCGACGGTGGCAAGGCGATACGTCCGGCCCTCTTAATCCTCAGCGCCGAAGGCACTGGCGGTGATCTGGCTTCGGCGATTCCGGCCGCGGTGGCGGTGGAGCTGGTACACAATTTCTCTCTCCTGCATGACGACGTCATGGACGGCGACGCCACCCGCCGCCACCGGCCCACCGCCTGGAGCATGTTCGGTTCCAACGCGGCCATCCTCGCCGGCGACGCGTTGCTGGCGTTGGCCGTCGACGTGCTGGCCAGCAGCCAACATTCAGCGGCGGTCGATTGCATACGGTTGCTGAGCGCCGCCGTGCTGGACCTGGTCGACGGTCAGAACGCGGACTTGGATTTTGAGAAACGTCACGACGTTGACCTGGCTGAGTGCGTGCGCATGACCACAGGTAAGACCGCCTCCTTATTGGGCTGCACGTGCGCGGTGGGTGCTCTCTTCGGCGGTGGCGGCGCTGAGCAAGTGGATCGGCTGCGGGATTTCGGCGAGCATGTGGGCCTGGCGTTCCAGCATGTCGACGACCTCCTGGGTATTTGGGGAGATCCAGCGGTGACCGGAAAGCCGGTTTATTCGGACCTGCGTAATCGGAAGAAGTCCTTGCCGGTCGTGGCTGCCCTGGCCTCGGCCAGCCCGGCCGGGCACGAGCTGGCTGGGCTCTACTACGGCGAACAGCCGCTGTCCGATGCCGAGCTGGTCCACGCCGCGGAGCTGGTCGACCTCGCGGGTGGACGTGCGTGGAGCCAGGATCAGGCCGACGAACTGCTGGCAGCAGGGCTACGGCAGCTGCAACAGGCCGGTCTGACCACCCGCGCGGCCGCCGAGCTGGCAGGTCTGGCTCGGCTGGTCACTCGTCGCGACCACTGAACGAGAGTGAGAAACTCCCGCGTCAACTACTCCAGCTCGACGAGGCCTGCCGCACCCTGGACAGTGATCCGTTCACCGGTGGTGATGCGCAGAGTCGCTTCGGGAACACCGACCACAGCGGGGATGCCGTACTCGCGGGCGACGACGGCACCGTGCGAATTGGGCCCGCCCATCTCCATGACGAGCCCGCCCGCGGTGAGGAACAACGGCGTCCAGCCGGGGTCCGTCGACGGCGCGACGAGGATCTCTCCTGGCTCCAGGTGAACTCCGACCGGGTCCAGCACGACCCGAGCGGGTGCGGTCACGGTGCCCGCGGAGGCGGGTGTGCCGATCAACTGGCCCTCGCCGGCCTGCTGACCGGGGAAGGGCAGCGCCTCGGGCAAGGTACCGTCGGAAAGCATGATCCGCGGTATTTGTCGCCTACGGAGTTCTCGCTCGTAATCCACCCGGCGCCGCCCGACCACCATGCGGAGATCCGCGCCCGCCAACGCGGCCCGGCTCTCGAGGAGATCGAGAAAGAACACGTCTTCGGGCTCGTTCAGCCGCCCGGCGACGGCGAGCTCGGCGCCCACCGCAGCCAGCTGCTCCCGAACGTGCGTGAGAACGCGTACCAAGTAGTCCTTATGCGTCTCCCGCATACCGACCAGCTCTCGAACCCGCCCCAGCGCGAAGCGCACCGCTACAGCACGCATCCGGTTCCGGCGCCGAACTCGCCCGACCACTTCCGTGACAGTGCTCTCGGCAGTGTGCGCCCCCCGGGCGAACTGGCGGTCCGGGGCGAGGTCGGGATCGGTGAGCCGCAGGTAGTTGGCGAGCACTCCCAGCACGTGGGTCGGGTCGTCGGACCAACGCGACATGCCCACGTCGATCTCGGCGACCGATCGGTGGCCATAGCTGTCCAGAAAATTCTCCAGCCCGCGCTGCAGCACCGGCGGTAGCTCCCGGTTGGCGAAGCGGGCAGCCAGCCCCGCCGGGGCGGTCCCCCGCAGCGCCGCAGCGCTCCCGCCATCCGCGCGGAACCGCGTGGCCAGTGCCCACAGCTGGAGATCCATCTCGGTGGTGACGTTGTACGGCAGGGCGCGCAGTATCTCGTCGAGTTCCTGGGGGCCCAGCTCATCGTGGGCGAGCTTGCTTACCAGGGCCTGTGCAAGGAAGCCGGCAGCGGCCACGGGAACGACCGTAGGCATGATCGGGATGACGGTCGTGGCGAGCAGGCGCTCCGCGTGGTCCAACCGTTGAACTGCGGTGATGCCCTCTGGCACAGCGAGCTTCGAGCGCAGCTTGCGGCCGACTTCTGCGACGTGCCGGCGCGCCGCCGCGGGCCGGATCAGTGCCTGAGTGATCCGCAACGGGATCCGGAAGCGCACGGCCAGCGCCACCAGACGTCGAATGAACCCCCACCATGACGTCGTGCGCACCGCGAAACGCGGGTCGTCGAACAGTCCCCGGAACACCACCGCTGAACGCGCTTCCATCACGTCCAGGACGCGGGGGATCAGTACCCGGCCAACCCGGCTGTGCAGCACCGGAGTGACGTCGATGAACAGGCGTTGAGCAGCGACGGCGAGCACCGCAGGGCCGGAGATCTGATCGCGCACCACGGAGCCGAACACCACTTCCGATACGCAGGACGCCATCAAGCGAAACGTCGCGATTCCCATCGGCGTGATCGGACGGGTCAGCCCCTGGGCCAGGCTGATACAGAAGTAGACCCGCGGCGAGGCATCGGTGGCGGCCACGGGCAGCGGGTAGAGCGTGGTGATGGGTCTGGCCTGAGTAAGCCAGAGCATCGCGGCATCGTCGAGTACCCACTCGATGTCCTGCGGTGTGCCGTAGTGGGCCTGTACGCGGTGCCCCAGCGCGGTGAGAGCGCCGATCTGCGCATCACCGAGGCAGGGCTGCGCACCGTCAGCGGGTTTCGCGAGCTGCTCCGTGCCACCGCCCGGCCGTGGACGCACGACCACTGCCTTATCCCCCAGTCTGCGTTCGACGATGCCACCGCCGGCGTCGACCACGAAGTGGTCAGGGTTGACCGCCCCGGATACCACCGCCTCGCCCAAGCCGGGGCTAGCATCGATCACGGTGTGCTCACGGCAACCGGTCACGGGGTCGGCGGTGAAGAGAACTCCGGCAACCCGCGCGTCAACCATCCGCTGCACGACGACCGCGAGCTGCACGACGCGGTGATCGATGTCGTTGGTCTCCCGGTAGCTGACTGCGCGGTCGGTCCATAGCGATGCCCAGCACCGGCGCACCGCGTCAACCACCGCCTCGATACCGATGATGTTGAGGTAGGTATCCTGTTGACCAGCGAAACTCGCCGACGGCAGGTCCTCTGCGGTCGCCGAGGACCGCACCGCGACGGCTACGTCTTTGCCCAGCGCTGTGTAAGCGCTGACGATCGCGGCTGTCACTGCCGCAGGCACCGGAGCGGCGAGGATTGCAGCTCGGGCCCGCCCGGCCAACTCGGCAACCCGGACCAGGTCCGACCGCGGCGGCGCGTGCAGTGAGTCGAGGACGCCACCCAGCTCAGTGCCCGCGGTGACCTGCTGATAGGCGCCCGTGGTGACACAGAAACCGGGTGGCACCGCAAACCCTGCCCGGATGAGCTCACCAAGATTCGCCGCCTTACCTCCCACCACAGGCAGCCACCGGGCATCGATGTCGCCGAGATCGAGAATGATCTTCTGATCGGCTGAGGTACCGAAGTACGAGGGCCGGGTGATGGTCATAACGCCACGGTAGCGCCGGTACTGACAAAACTCAACGCTTGATGAAAACTTCGCGGCAGTGGGTTTGTTGAGCTGGCATCGTGGCTGCTCAGGCGCCTATTCCCAGATCATGCTCAGCGAGCCTGCGTTGCAGCTGTTTCAGAGCTCGTCTCCGAGTGGGGCCGATACCACCCAGCGGTATTCCGGCGGTGCGGGCCAGCTCGGTGTACGGGCGGGGATTCTCGGCGAACAGTGCCCGCAAGAGCATCCGCCGTTGCGGCGGCAGTTCCGCAACCAGGTTCCACAGCGTCCGCTGCAGGTCACGGTCGATGACGCGCTGCTCGGGGCCGACACCAGGGTCGACGATGTTGTCCGTCATCACCTCCGTCATGGTCGGCGCATGCTTGGCTTGTTGGCGCAGGATATGCAGGCACTCCCGGCGGGCCGTGGTGGCCAACCATCCGGCCAGCCGATCGGGAAACTGCACCTGGCGGACGTTCTCCGCTAGCCGCAACCAGGTCATCTGTACCGCGTCAAGAACGTCTGCGTCCTGCAACCGAAACGATCGCACCGTCCCGAAGACCACGCTGCTGTAGCGGCGCACGATCTCCGTCCAGGCACCCGAATCACCATCCCGAGCCCTCGACAGAAGGTCTTCGACGCTCCCGGGGGCAGGTGGCAGGTCGTCGCCTCGGACGGGCTCTCGGTGGGTCTGCTCCATCGTGATCATGACGTCCCTCCCCGCATGTACGTAGATAAGTAAATCTACGTCGTATATGCCACAAAGAGTGACAGGAGCTGCCCCAAGTTGCCATCACCCGATCGGGTGTAAGTGTACGTTGTACATGTG
>JBOHHD010000204.1:0-2316 GCA_050700515.1 Pseudonocardiaceae bacterium | reverse complement strand
AGAATCCAGCCGCGCACCAGCGTGGATGCGAGCAGCTCGAGCTGTTCGGCATGGCGGTTCAGTGCTTCGAACTCGTCCGGGTTGAGTCGGATCGAGAGCACCTTGGCCCGAGCCGGGCGGGTCGCGGCCACCGACAGTGCTTCGTCACGACTGGCCTCGGCTTCTTCGCGGTACTGACGCAGCGCCGCTGGGGTGACCTCAGTCATCGGATCGTCCTTCCCGGTATTGACGGCGCGACCGGCCGTTGGTGCGCCAGGCCGTGGCTTTCGCGCAACACCCCGTGCGGGTCACGCAGCGCGACGACGGTGATCACCATCGCCGCGCTGAGCGAGTAGCCGACGACGCGGACGCTGTTGGCATGCGCAGACAGGGGGTCGGGTTCATCAACAAGCCGGTCCGGGTCGTTGACGGCTTCGGCAGTCCAATCGGGTTCGATGTCGACAGCGGCGGGGTAACGCAGTGAACGGGTACGGATGTGGTGGGCCGCGTCGTCGTCCCACTCGATCCGTTCGGGCACGTATGACAGTGTACGACGTTCGGTCTGGGGAGTCGAGGACAGTCGATGAAACGGTCTTGATGGGCGTGGTGTTTTCAACCTCTACTACGGGAGAGGTGCCCACTTCGGTGACGACGTGGGCGCCGGGTGGGGGCTCGACCTCCGAGGGTTGCCATCAGTCCTGGTCACCGGGCAGGCTGTCTCATGGCAGCAGGCGCAGGTAACCGGAGTGGTCGTTGGGTCACCCGGATGGGGCACTGGGTTAAATCCGTCCTGAGTCCCGCTGATGACGTGGGCCGATCAGTCCAGCAGGCCGATCCGTCCGGCGAACTCCCGCACCTCACCGGCATACGACGGCTTGGCCCGCTTCACCAGAGTGGTGGCCATACCGCGAACAATCCGGTTGTGTTGGAATTCTTGCGGGCACACCCGTTCAATCATCTTCAGGTGGACAAAGACCGCCGCATCATTCTTGCGGCACTCATAACACTGAGCGACCTCCTGCAGGTGCCGGGTCTTGCGCTCTAACGAGGGGATACGCGAAATATCCACGTCGTCGGCCAGTCGCAATGCTTCACTGATCTCTCCCTGCTCCAGCTCCACGCTGACCATGTGAATAGCCACGTTCGTCGGCCCGAACACGGTCTGGTGGTAGTTATGCCCGTCGCCAACCCGCAAGGCAGCCTGGTGAGCCGGTTCCCGCAGCAGCTCTCGTGCCCGCCACGGATCCCCGATGCGCAGCGAAGCGACTGCCGCCGCCAGGAGTAAGCCGCCGTACAGTGAGAAGTGCTCAGGTGTGCCGTCCGGCAGTAACGGCTCCAGGGTTTCGCAGCCCTTCAGGGCGACCTCCAGCGATCCGGCTGTCATGTCGTCGGCCTGCATGGCCTTCGCCAGACTCCAGGTAGCCGCCGCGATCAGGAGCGGATCTTCGGCCTCCTCGGCGTAGCGCATGGCCCGGTCGGACACCACACCACACAGATCAACCCGCCCGACGAGCTTCAACACCTGTCGGGTCAGCTGGTACAGCTCGGAGATCTGACGGCAGGCTTGCACCGAGTGATCGTGCTCATACACCGCCCGTTCACTGTGGACAATCAGATCAGGCAGCACTAGCAGGGCATCGCTGTATTTCGTCGGCGACGTGTACCAGGCTTGCGCAGCGGCGGTGATCTGCGCACCCAGCTCGTCCAAGGCGGGGGGCGGGCTAGGATCGGCCAGCGCCAGCGAGCGGTAGGTGACCAGCGCCCGCTCCACCTCCGCCAGCCGAGGGTTGATCGGCCCCTCATGATTCTCACTCGGCGCCTCACCCAGCAGGGCTGAAGTACGGACACCCAGTACCTTGGCCAGCCTGCGCAGCACCGGCACCGACGGGGTCTTGCCGTCCGCCTCGATCATCTCCAGGTAGCGAACGGTGATACCGGCATGGGTCGCCAGGGAGGTGGTGCCCATCCGCCGCTTGATCCGATACAGCCGGACGAGCGCACCGGTCGGCATGTCAGGCACAGCTGCCACCTCCTAAGGGGATAGGCACGTTGACGTGAGGGTACAGATATGCAGCACCTGCGGCTCGATCCTGGGCGGTGTCTGGTTCAGCCCGTGTCGCCGCTGCCTGACGCGGGTCTTTCAAACGGGTGGCTGGAGGTGGGGCGATGGTGAGGTTGCCGTTTATCAGGGCCTGGTTACGGCCTGGACAGTTTCCTCGACGACGATGTCGATGATGCGGTCTCGTTGTGCTGGATCGAGTTCGGTGGAATTCCGCATTTCGATGCGAATCTTCCGGGTGAGGACGTCGGGGGACGGTTCCGGGGTCTTTTTCCGCA
>JBOHHD010000203.1:0-2368 GCA_050700515.1 Pseudonocardiaceae bacterium | reverse complement strand
CTCATAGGTCATCGGAAGATCCGGCTGGTGCCCCTCAAGCCCGCGGAGGTAGATCTCGCTCTGGAAATCACCGAAATGAGCCACCCGGGCACCTTAGCTACTGATCAATCGGCTGGTGACGCTGCCCGTGAGTGGTTATTTCCGGTGGTGGCCGGACCGCACCGAGTAATTCCCGGCAGCCGTTCAGTCCGGCCACCTCCAGTGACCACCGCGGACGGACAAAGCCGTGCGCCGGGAGCGCCAGCCGGATCTCGGTGGCCCGCTCACCCCGTCTGGTCAGGACGCTCGACCCGTCCGGGCGGTAGCCCAGCTGCTCGCTGACCCGCAGCGAGGCGAGATTGTCGGTGAACGCCCCGGAACGTGCGGTGGCCGCGCCCAGGTGGTCGAAGGCCAGCAGCAGCACAGCGGCGCGCATCTCGGTGCCGAATCCCTGACGCTGGTGGGCCAGGCCCAGCCAGGAACCGGTCCTGACCTCCCGGGTGATCGCGAAGTCCTTGCCGGACAGACTCTGGGTGCCGATGACCCTGCCCTCGTGGCGGACCAGGAAGTCGACCGTCCAGTCAGTGGGACTCAGCTGCGAGCGCATTGCCCAGTGATGCTGCAGGGCCCCGCGGGCGAGCTCGTCCGGTGGCTGGTCGGTCCAGGGGTGCAGGAACGGCATCTCGGCTGGGGAGTGCACCCCTCGCAGCGCCAGTGCCACCAGCTCGTACAGGCCCTCGTCGTCGTCGGGTCGCAGAGTGAGCCGCGGGGTCCGCAGCAGCAGGTGCCGCAGTGGCCAGGGGTCCGGGGAGGAGGGCGCTGGAGACGATCGGTCTGGGGACAGGGGATCGGGCATGGCGTCACGGTGATAGTGAGCATTCTCGGGGGCAAGCGGTTTTCCGGTTCGGGCGGCTACCGTCGTGGCGTGCGGGCTATCACGATCACCGAGTACGGCAGTCCCGAGGTCCTGGTGCTCACCGAGCAGCCTGACCCCCGACCGGTCCCCGGCGAGGTGTTGATCGACGTCGTTGCCACCGCTGTCAACCGGGCCGACCTGCTGCAGCGTCAAGGTCACTACGCCCCCCCACCCGGAGCGAGTGAGATTCTGGGCCTGGAGTGCTCCGGCGTGGTGGCCGAGCTCGGGGAGGGCGTGGCCGGGATCGCGGTCGGCGCCGAGGTCTGCGCGCTGCTGGCGGGCGGGGGCTATGCCGAGCGGGTCGCCGTGCCCGCCGCGCAGCTGATGCCGCTGCCGCCCGGGGTCGATCTGGTCACCGCAGGGGGCGTGCCCGAGATGGCGTGCACCGTGTGGTCCACGGTGGTCCGCCATGCCGGTCTCGCGGCCGGGGAGTTGCTGCTGGTGCACGGCGGGTCCGGAGGCATTGGCACCCACGCGATCCAGGTGGGGGTGGCACTGGGTGCCCGGGTCGCCACCACCGCGGCGGGGGAGCGGCTGGCTCGGTGCGCGGAGCTGGGTGCCCAGATTCTGATCGATTACCGGGATCAGGACTTCGCGGCGGAACTGAACGGCCGCGCCGACGTCATCCTCGACAACATGGGCGCCAAGTACCTGTCGCGCAACCTCCGGGCGCTGGCCCCGGACGGCCGGCTGGTGGTGATCGGTTTGCAGGGCGGCACCACCACCGAGATCAACCTCGCGGCCCTGCTGCCCAAACGGGCGTCGGTCGCCGGTATCGGGCTGCGCGGCCGACCCGTCGACGGCCCGCACGGCAAGGGCGCTCTCTGCGCCGACGTCGTCGCCCGCCTCTGGCCGCTGTTCGCCGACGCCCGGGTCAAGCCGGTCGTGCACGCCACCGTCCCGCTGGCCGATGCAGCCGAGGCGCACCGGATGCTCGAATCGGGCGGCGTCGTCGGCAAGATCCTGCTCACCACGCAGCGCTGAGCCGTATCCTGATCGGCGTCGCCACCGACAGCTACCAGCCTGATTCGATTTCGGCTCCCGAGCCACGGGTGGCACCCGGGCGGACAGCGACATCGACATCGCCGTCCTTCCCACCCGCGGGCTCACTGCCCGACAGCGCGCCATCCTGCGAGGTCGGGTTGTGGAAATTATTGAGCCAGCCGCCTGCACCGAGGTCGATGCCATCCTGCTGGATGATGCCCCGCTACCGCTACGCGGCCGGATACTCCGGCAACGTCAGGTCGTCTACAGCGCCGACGAACCGCTCCGGGTCCGGTGGGAGAGCCTGACCGGCCGGATGTACGCCGACTCTCGCATCAAACTCGACCTCCTCGACCACGACCTGCTCATCGAGACCGCAGCCGGACATCGCTGATGGTGGACCACGGCAGGGTGCGCCGTTTACTCGATCGTCTGCGCGTGGAGACCGAACGATTGCGGAGGCTTGCCGACCGTCCCGCCGAGGAGCTC
>JBOHHD010000202.1:0-7999 GCA_050700515.1 Pseudonocardiaceae bacterium | reverse complement strand
AGACCACTGTCGATGCCTCTGATGATGACACCACCCAGACCACGGTGGAGGAGTCGTTCAACTCCGACGACGACGGAGCCGACGTCGACCTCGAGCTCACCGAAGCAGAAGCCCCCGACACCGCAGCCGCCTGAACCCCACGCCGGACAGCGTTGGTGACGCCGGTACGGGTTACCCTCCCGGTGAACTGAGGCAGCAAACAGCCCCGCCACGCTCCGCCACCACGGAGGGTGGCGGAACTGTTTGTCCGGCTACCTCTGTTGAGGTGCCTTGCCGGTGATGACGAGGAGGAGTAATGACGCCATCGGCACCGGTCAAGGCCGTGGATTTCGCACTCGCGACGATCGCTCGGTACGACCGGTCGGATCTGGAGGACCGGCTGCGGCAGGCTCGTACCCGGTTGCTCGACGAGCATGTCCGAGTACTGGTCGTCGGTGAGTTCAAGCAGGGCAAGAGTTTGCTGGTCAATGGACTGGTGAAGGCACCGGTGTGCCCGGTTCACGATGATCTGGCCACGTCAGTGGCCACCATTGTCCGCTATGCCGAAGCGCCGGTGGCCGCATTGATCCGCGTGCTCGACGCTGAGGGCGGCAGTGACGGCGGGGCAGGCCTGAGTGGGCGGGCGACTGAGCGCGTCGAGGTACCCATCGACAAGCTCGCCGAGCACGTCTCGGAGAGTGGCAATCCCGGCAATCAGGAGCGGTGGAGCTATGCGGAAGTGGGCCTGCCGCGTGGTGTCCTGGCCGGTGGGCTGGAGTTGGTGGACACACCGGGAGTCGGAGGGCTGAACTCGGTGCACGGGGCCGCGACGATGGCCGTACTGCCCTCCGCAGATGCCGTCCTGCTGGTGTCGGACGCCTCCCAGGAGTACACCAGGCCGGAGATCGAGTTCCTGCGCCAAGCCGCCAAGGTGTGTCCCAACGTGGCGTGTGTGCTCACCAAGACCGACCTATATCCGGAGTGGCGGCGTATTGCGGAGCTCGACCGGGCACACCTGGTCGCGGTGAACATCGATGCGCAGCTGTTGTGCGTCTCCTCTGCACTGCGCGTGCAGGCGGTCCGCGCCCAGGATGCCGACCTCGACGCCGAATCAGGTTTTCCGGAGCTGATCAGCTACCTGCGGGAACGGGTCGTGGGCCAGGCGGACCTGTTGGCGCGCCGCTCGACGGTGCACGATGTGCTCGTGGTCACCGACCAGCTCGCGAATGGCCTGCGGGCGGAGAAGGCAGCCCAGCTGGACCCGGAGGCCGCCCAAGCAGTGATCAAGCAACTGACCGAAGCGCAGCAGCGCTCCTCGGCGCTCAAGGAGCGATCCGCGCGCTGGCAGCACACCCTCAACGACGGTGTCACCGATCTCAATGCGGACATCGACTTTGACCTTCGGGATCGGATGCGTGAGATCCTCCGACAGACCGAGGAGGAAGTGGACCGTGGTGGTGATCCGAACAAGACCTGGGAACAGCTCTCGACCTGGGTCGAGCAGGAAGTGGCCTCGGCGGCATCGGCCAATCTGGTATGGGCTACTCAACGGGCGCGCTGGCTGGCCACCCGGGTCGCCGATCATTTCTCTGAGGAGGAGAGCCGGATAATGCCGAAGCTGCGTACCGAGGTCGCCGATGCACTGAGTTCGGTGCGCGCCATGCAGCTGCGGGAGGGCGAATCGTTCGGCATCGGAAAGAAGGCGCTGAGCGGGCTGCGGGGCGGTTACGTCGGCGTCCTGATGTTCGGGATGCTGGGGACCCTCGTGGGGCTCTCGCTGTTCAATCCCCTCTCGATAGGCGCCGGGCTACTGCTGGGTGGCAAGACCATCAGCGACGAGCGCCGCCGCATCGTCACCAGACGACAGCAGGAGACAAAGGCGGCGGTGCGTCGCTACATCGACGACGTGACCTTCCAGGCGAGTAAGGAGTCCCGGGACATGCTCCGACGGGTGCAGCGCGACTTGCGGGATCATTTCACCACCCAGGCCGAGGAGATGAACCGTTCGCTGGGGGACTCGTTGCGGGCCGCCGAGGGATCGGTGAAGACCTCCAAGAGTGACCGGGAACACCGCCTCGTCGAGATCAAGGCCGAGTTGGAACGTCTGGAGACGTTGCAACAGAAGGTCCAGACGTTGCTACCCCAGGTGCCACCTGCTCGACACCCGGCGGAACGGGCAGCCCAGGCTCCGGCGGAGCAGGGTCGGTGACCGGTCCGACGGGAACGGGGGGGCACCGTAGTTTGTCCGTGACGGTCCGTGGCGTGCTCCGCAGAGCAGTGGACGTCTACCGCGACCAACCGCAGACCGCCCAATGGTTGCATCACCAGCTGGACCGGCTCGATGAACCACTGCGCGTCGCGATTGCGGGAAAGGTCAAGGCAGGCAAGTCGACACTGCTCAACGCGCTGGTCGGAGAGCAGATTGCCCCGACCGACGCGGGGGAGTGCACGCGGGTGGTCACCTGGTATCGGGACGGGCGCCCAAAGATCGTGATGCACCCCAAGGTCGGTTCACCCACGCCGCTGCCGGTGAATCGGCGGGACGGTGCGCTGACCATCGATCTGCAGGGCACCCCTGCCGAACAATTGACTCGCCTCGTGGTGGACTGGCCCTCGCAGAGCCTGCGGACCGCCACGTTGATCGACACCCCGGGGATCTCATCGACGTCCACGGAGACCTCGCAGCGCACTCTCACCTTCCTCACTCCGGAGGACAATTCTCCCGCCGAGGCCGATGCGGTGGTTTACCTGATGCGCCACCTGCACGCTACTGACGCCGAGTTTCTGGAATCGTTCCGGGACCAGGGAGTGGGCCGAGCGAGTTCGGTGAACACCATCGCGGTGCTCTCCCGGGCCGACGAGATCGGTGGCGGCCGGGTGGACGCGATGTTCTCGGCCAAGAGCATCGCGGCGCGCTACCGCAAGGACCCCACACTGCGTGCGCTGTGCCAGGGTGTCGTTCCCGTGGCGGGGCTGCTCGCCCAGACGGGTCGCACGCTACGGCAGGCCGAGTTCGACGCCCTGGCTGAACTGTCCCGGACGCCGAGGGAGGAACTCGACGCATCGCTGCTGTCCGCCGACCGCTTCCTGAGGGCCGGCTCCGCCGAGGGTTCCCTGTGGTCCGGCTCCGCCGGCGTGGGGCTGCTGAACCGCTTTGGACTCTTCGGTCTCCGGTTGTCGGTGACGCTCATCCGCCAAGGCACCGACACCCCGACCGCACTCAGCGAGGAACTTCTGCGCCGCAGTGGCCTGGACGAGCTACGAGAGGTGCTGAACACGCAGTTCACCGAGCGTCGTGACCTGCTCAAGGCCCGCTCCGCGCTGCTGGCGCTGGACAGCGTGTTGCACGGCGACACTCGACCAGCGGTCGCCCCACTGGTCGGGGACGTGGAACGCATCCTCGCCGGGGCCCATGAGTTCGCCGAATTACGGTTGCTGTCCGCGCTGCGTTCCGGCGCGGTGTCCCTGCCGAAGGCCGAGTTGCTGGACGAGGCGGAACGGTTGCTCGGCGGGTACGGCGCCACCCCGACAGTGCGGCTGGGGTTGCCCTCCGATTCCGGCGCCTCGGAGCTGCGACAGGCTGCTCTGGAGGCACTCGGGCGCTGGCGTCGGCGGGCGGAGAACCCACTTTCGGGCCGTGCGGCGGTCGATGCGTGCCGGGTGGTGGTGCGCAGTTGCGAGGGCATGATGGCGGGACTGGCCAACGGCTGAGCAGCTCGTTAGCCGCCACGTCGCACGTGATCTCCGCTCACCCGTCGATCATCGACCGTAGCCGGCCGAACAGCTCGCCCCGACTGGCGACGCCGAGCCGCTGGCGAATCCTGGCCACGTGGTGCTCGACGGTCTTGGCCGAGATGAACAGCCGTTCCCCGATCTGTTTGTAGGTCAGTCCGGTCAGGATGAGCTGGCCCACTTCGAGTTCCCGCTCACTGAGGGAAGAGCGAGCATCGGCCAGTGCGCCGTCTGCGCCTCCGGTGCTCTGCGGGTGTGGAGTCGGGGGTTGGGTGGGTGGCGCCGTGCCACGCCTGCCCTCAGCCGGGGGCGTTACCACCTGCTCGTCGCTGCGATCACCGTCGTCGAGCTCACCCGACGCTGAGGTGTTCTCCAGACCCGCGGGCAGATCGCTATAGAGGGCTCGGGCGCAGGTGAGCAACGATGCCATTATCCGGCGATCGGTGGTCCGCGTCGCGGCCTGACCTGCCAGCCGGGCAGCCTCCCAGGCCAGGCCGACCCCGTGCAGGCCCCGTGCTGCCGCTTGCACGGTATCCAGGTCGATGTCGCCGGAGAGGACACGGCCCCAGCTGGTCGCCGCCGCTGCCAGCACGGCGGCGTAGGGGCTGCTCGCGGCAGCATCGATCAGTGCGGCCGTATGCTGCTCGACTTCGGCATGGCGCTGGCTCGGCGGAAGCTGCTCGGCGGTGAGGGCGGCGTGGAACTGATACCAGTGCAGCGGTGCCGCCCACAGCACCGGGTTACCCAGCTCGTCGAGCAGCTTCTCGGCTTCCTTGAGGTGCGGGGTGACCCACTCCCGCTCGCGCAGCGCGGCGGCGGCGACGGCGAGCTCGCCCAGCGGCTGCAAGGCGTAGAGATCGATCGGGTGCCTGACAAGGGCGCAGTGCGCCCTTCGCCATGCCGAGCCCAGCGCTGCCGGATCACTCTCCCGCCGCGCCAGACCCACCGCCAGAGCAGCCGCGACCAGTTCGTCACGCAGTTCGAGCGGGTTGTTCGGACGCATCGCCCGATCGAGCGCGCGGTGCGCCACGTCCAGCTTGCCGCGAGCCATTGCCGTCCAGCCGTGTAACAGCAGGTGCCGAGGGTGCGCGGGCAGGCCACCGAGCTTGGCGGCGACGGCGCGTCGTAGCGTTGTGTCGGCGATGGTCAACTCCCCGCATTGCAGGGCGACCACTGCGGTCAACGCCGCAGGCGTATCAGGCAGCAGCACCGACTGGCCCGCCGGCTCCAGCAGCATCGCCGCTCTGGCCAGCTGGGAGAGCGCCGCAGTGGGCGTCCCGGTGACGGTGGCGAGCATCCCACGCGCCATCAGAATCTCCGCACCGGCCAGCAGGGTGGAGGTCGCGGCGGTGCCGGTATCGGCTGCTTCGAGCACCGCGCGGGCTTGGTCCAGCGCGCCGGTCCCGATCAGTCCGGGCACCGCGAGCAGCGCCCCCCCCACCGCATCGGAGGGCATGCTGCGATACAGCTCGGCACTGCGAGCTGGTAGGCCGCGATGAGCCAGGATCGCGGCGACGACCGAAACTCCCCGGTCCCGGTCGGGCGCAGTCGGGTCCGAAACGACCTGGTCTGCCAACCGCAGCGCCTGGTCGAGGTCACCGGCCAGCGCGGCGGCCTGGGCACGACGGGCCGCAAGTGGCTTCGGCGAGGCCCCTGCCTCGACGGTGCCGGCGAAGAGCTCGGCGGCCAGTGCTGGGGAATGCGCCAGCGCCTCATCCCCGGCCCGCTCCAGCACAGCAGCGACCCGACTGCCGCTCGCTCCGGTGCCCAGCAGTTGGCGCCCGGCGGCGAGCACCGATCCACCCCGGTCGAGCTGGATTCCCGCCAATCGGCGCTGCATTTCGCGGCTGCGCAACATCGGGATCAGGCGCAACACGATGTTGCGGATGAAGGGAATCAGTTCCCCCGACTCGGTGACCAGACCGGTCGCCAGCGTTGCTTCCACGGTATTGGTCAGGGCCGCCGGGTCGGTGTCGAGCAACGGGCCCAGCACCTCGGCATCCAGCGCGGCACCGATGGCCATCGCCTGCAGCAGACCGTAGATGTCGGGATCGAGTGCCTCCAGTTGGTAGCGCAGCCGTTCAGCCAGCCCGGCGGAAACGTTGACCCGCTCAGGGCGGCGGAACTGCTCAGGGCGCCGGGGATCGAATCTGCCGGTGTCCTGTAGTGCCTGCGTGACGAGGTCGACGAGCGAGGCCAACCCGCCTGCCTGCTCGTGCACGAGATCGACCAGTGCCTCGGGGGGGCTGCACCCGACCCGCGCCGCGATGCGGGCTCCGACGGCACTGCGCCCCAGGTGTCCCACGACCACCGGTGAGCGGCGAC
Organism: Pseudonocardiaceae bacterium; assembly: GCA_050700515.1. Taxonomy (GTDB): domain Bacteria; phylum Actinomycetota; class Actinomycetes; order Mycobacteriales; family Pseudonocardiaceae. The sequence continues at coordinate 1,963 of JBOHHD010000202.1, read as the reverse complement.
GAGCCAAGCTCGCCCCGAGCGCCGAGAGCGCTCGCGATCGGGGCCACGGCCGGTAGGCGACGACAAGCCGGGCGTCATCTCCCTCGGCGAGTGCGCGCAACCCGTCGAGCACTGCCGGATCGAGCCGGTGCGCGTCATCCACCAGGACGGGCTGGTTCGGATCGATCAGGTCGAGTCGCAGGCCGGCCGGGGAGCGGCCGCGCACCACCGTGGCTCCGGATTTCTCGTACTCGCGCGCCACGGCATCGAGCAGCGCCGATTTTCCGGTGCCTCCCGGGCCGACCACCGCGGCGGTGAGGGTGGCATCAGGAGCGGCTGCGATCTGACGGAAGATCCATGCTGCGGTCGGTGTGCTGGGGATCACCAGATCTGGTGACGCGGAGTGCGGACGAACCATGCTGGCCTCTCGGCGAGACTGCGTTTCGTAGTACCTAAGCTCGATCGGTACTGGGTCGCATCACGTTACGTCGAAGGGTGATCGTTATCCGCATCCTTGGCAGACGACCAGCGTGACACCGGTCACATTGTACGAGAACCTCGGCACCCTCATATGCCGTGGTTGTGTCACGTGCCGCCGCTGATCTGTGCTCTTTGTGGTTGCGCCCTTTCTGAACTGGTAGTTCTCGGTGGTTGCTGGTTATTGTCGGTGTTCATTCTCTAACGTCTGACGGCCTGGGCTGGGTGGGATTCGAGCACGCGGAGCGTGACGTTCTGGTCAGGATCAGAGCCACGAAGACGTGCGTCCCCGTCATCCAAGGCCCCCGTCATCCAAGGCCACTGAGCGGGGATGTACAGGTGGACGTGGCGGGCTCGGTGTGCTGGAGCGTGTCCGGTAGGTGTTGGTGGGCCGCCGCGACCGGTGCGGTGGACCCGGCGAACGGGGAATTGCGTCGCGCCGCCGCCCAACCAGGACTCGAATCGCTTGGCATGCTCGTATGCGTCGGCAATAACGGGTGGGACGATTGACTGGGCAAGCCTGGTGCATGGTGGCTGCTCGGTGAGCTGGCAGTGCCGTCCCTGGCTTCACGCCGGCTTCATCGCCGGATACGTAATCAGCAACGGCGCGTCCCGCTCAGGGTGCGGAACGGCTGCGCGCGTTGGCCACCAAGGCGTCAGCCTCAGCGCCCCGATTCTATCTACCGTGCAGCGGGCTACCGGCACACCGAGTCACTGCAGGTGAGCCCACATCGTCAGACTTCCCTACAACGACTGCCGGTGCCCGGCGACCCCGTTCCTCCGGCGTATAGTAACCGGCCAGCATTTCGGTAATCGACATGTCCCCTAACGCACGTTTCGCCGGTGCCCTGGCCACGTGCGCAAAGTAGGTGCGCGGGGCGATCGCCACGCCGAGAAAAGTCAATGCACACCAGATCGGTGCGACCGGAGAACCCCTGGCGGCGCTCAGTAATGAACTCACCGATCAGCGCGACAGCGGCTCGCCCTCCCGCCCGAAGAACTCGTCGCCGCCTTGAGTACCTCGATCATGCGCTCCAGCTCCACGTACTTGCACTTGAGCTCCCGGATCCCGCGCCGACTCCCTGGGCACACCCAGTGCCTGCCCAGCATCCACATCGGACTGACCGACCCACTCGCGCAGCGTCTCCGCGCTCGCCCCCACCCGAGCGGCAATGGCCTTCATGGCCACCCACTCCGACTCGTAGTCGCCCCCATGATCCCGAACCAGACGAACCACCTCCGCCCTGGTCTCCTTATCAAAAGGGGACACCAGCACATTCGCTCCGATGACGATCACGCACGAATCGGAGATACTTGCTGTACTTGACCCCCACGACGACGAGGGTTTCGCCCGCCCGCTCGGCGACTGGACTCGGCTCGTGCCCTGCCCTTGCCGATGATTAGTGCGCTGCCCCTGATCGCCCAGCTATCCGTCCCCGGCGGACGGCTGGTCGACGCGGCCAACAAAATAGAAGTAGGCGGGCGGGCCGAGGGGAATCCCTCGGCC
>JBOHHD010000201.1:0-1831 GCA_050700515.1 Pseudonocardiaceae bacterium | reverse complement strand
CCAGTACCTCGCTGCCGGGCGGGAGGTAGAGGTCCACCCGGGAGCCGAAGCGGATCAGACCGTAGGTCGCTCCGGCTGTCACTTCGTCACCGAGCCGCAGCGAGCAGACGATCCGGCGCGCCACCAGCCCCGCGATCTGCACCACGGCGAGATCGTGCCCGGTTGCCGAGCGCAGTACCACGCTGTTGCGCTCGTTGACCTCGCTGGCCTTGTCCAGATCGGCGGCCAGGAACCGGCCCGGGCGGTAGACGATCTGGCGAACCTGCCCATCCACCGGGATGCGTTGGACATGCGCATCGAACACCGAGAGGAACACGCTGATCCGCGGTCGCGGTTCCCCACCGAGGCCGAGCTCGGCGGGTGCCGGTACGACCGCGAGGTTGTTCACGATGCCGTCGGCGGGAGCCACCGCGATCCCGGAGTCCAGCGGTGGCACCCGGTGCGGTTCGCGGAAGAACGCCGCACAGCAGGTGGTGGCGACGGCACCGAGCAGAGCCCCCGCGGGGGACAGTCTGCCCAGCAGTACCGTCGCGACGGCGCCACCGACGACGAACGGCCTGCCTGCGGGATGCATCGGGGGCAGGGTCTCGCGGGTGAGCTCCACCAAGTGGCGCACAGTGGAGAGGTGCCCAGCGGATAAGGGTCCAGCGGAGCGGCCCACCGGGAAAAGGCTCACAGTGGGAATGCGCAGGGAAGCCACGGTCTCGGAGGTTCCTCGGGTCACGGCTCAGGGCGGGCAACTGCCCGCCGCGGGGGCTTACCGTACGCGATGGCAGGCTGGGGCGGCGTCCCCACCTCAGCTGTCGCCGGTGCGCAGCACCACCACCTCGGCGCCCGCTTCCAGGACGGTCACCGACTCGGGGATGTCGATCAGGCAGTCCGCTTTCGCCAGCGCGCCGAGCAGGTGCGAGGCAGGGCCGCCGACCAGCGAAACCCGGCCTGAGCCGGCATCCAGCGCACCACGCCGGAACTGCCGCTTGCCCGCCGGCGACTCCAGACCCTCGGCCAGCCGGGCGGTGAGCCGAGGTCGCCGCGCGGGCAGGCCCATCGCGGCGCGCAGCGCTGGGCGGACGAACACCTCGAAGGACACCGACGAGCTCACCGGGTTGCCCGGCAGCGCCGCCACCGGCACTCCCTGATAGCGCCCGGCGCCTTGCGGGCCGCCGGGGTTCATCGCCACCTTGCCGAACTCCACACCGTGCCCGGTCATGGCGCTCTTGACCACCTCGTAGGCCCCCGCGCTCACTCCGCCGGAGGTGACCAGCAGGTCTATCCCGTCCAGCCGGGGCGCCAGGGCGGCCTCCAGCGCCGTGACGTCATCAGGCACGAAATGCATCAGTGCGGCCTGCCCGCCTGCCTCCCCGATCGCGGCGGCCAGCATGGTGGCGTTCGACTCGTAGATCTGCCCGTGCGCCAGCGGCTCGCCGGGAGTCACCAATTCCGAGCCGGTGGCCAGCACCAGCACCCGGGCTCGGCGATGCACCGGCAGCGCCGGGTGGCCGACCGCGGCCGCGACGCCGAGCTGCGCCGCACCCAGTACCGTGCCCGCCGCCAGTACCTCGTCCCCGGTCGCCACATCCCCGCCGGCCAGCCGGACGCTGTCACCGGGGGAGCGCGGTGTGAAGATCTGCACCTGGTGCCGTCCGGCGTCGGTGAGCTCGACGGGCACCACGGCGTCCGCCCCGGGCGGCAGCGGTGCGCCGGTCATGATCCGGTGCGCGGTGCGTGGCTGCAGCGTCGGCGAGTCGGTGCGCCCGGCGGGGATGTCCTCGGTGACCGGCAGGGTCACCGGCGCGTCGGCCCGCGCGTCGGCGATGTCCGCCGCGCGCAC
>JBOHHD010000200.1:0-20938 GCA_050700515.1 Pseudonocardiaceae bacterium | reverse complement strand
GCAAACAACTCCCCAAAAGTTGACCGAAGCACCGTTCGTGCAGCTCAACGCCATTGGTGACGCACCGATCCTGGGCAACGCTGCCCACACCGGATCCGGTCGTCTCAGCCCCGTAGTTCCAGGGTGCAGCATTTGGGGCCGCCGCCAGCCAGGCGGAGTTCGGAGACGTCGACGAAGACGGGCTGGAAGCCTCGGGCGGCCAGGGCGCAGCCGAGATCTGCCGCCTCGTGCGGCATGACCACTGTGCGACCGTCGGATACGCCGTTGAGGCCCAGGCACGTGGCGTCTGCCACGCCGGCAATGATCGCGTCGGGGAACAGGCGCGCGAGGACCCGCTGGGAGCCCGGCGAGAACGCCGGAGGGTAGTAGGCGATCAGGGGTGAGGACGGTGAATCATCGAGCACCAGCAGGCAGGTGTCGAGGTGGTAGTAGCGCGGGTCGATCAACCGCAGCGACAACACCGGCACTCCCAGCAACTCCTGGGCTTCGGAGTGCGCAGCGGTCTCGGTGCGGAACCCCGTACCGGCCAGCAGCACCCGCCCCGCCCACAACAAGTCGCCCTGGCCCTCGTTGACCTCGGCGGGCATCGTCACGGCGCAGCCGCGGGCGACGAACCAGCGCCGGTAGTGCTCCGCCTCGGCGCGGCGCTGCGCATGGCGGAACCGGGCTCCCAGGACGACGCCATCGAGCACGGTGCTGGAGTTGGCCGCGAACACCATGTCCGGCAGGCCGGGTTCGGGGTCGATCACCTCCACGGTGTGCCCGAGCGCGCGGTAGGTCTCGGCCAGCGCCCTCCACTGTGTCATCGCTCGCGCGGTGTCCACCGGCCGGCCGGGGTCCATCCATGGGTTGATCTTGTAGTTCACCGTGAAGTACTTCGGGGGACACATCAGGTATCGGCGCGGGGTGCCAACACGCTGGGACGACACGAGCTGGAGAGCGGAAGACATAATTCAATGGTAGATAGGGTCAGATTCAGCTTTCAATGTGGTTTCTTTGCTCATGTACCAGCAGAATGTTGCGTATGGATGCCCTCGACCAGCAGATTGTGGCGTGCCTGGTGGCCGATGCCCGCTCCAGCTATGCCCAGATCGGCACGGTCGTCGGACTGTCCGCACCCGCGGTGAAACGGCGGGTCGACAAGCTGCTCGACACCGGTGTGCTGCGCGGCTTCACCGCGGTGGTCGACCCAGGGGCGCTGGGCTGGGGCACTGATGCTTTCGTCGAGGTGCGCTGCCGGGGCAATGTGGCACCGGCCCGGATCCGGGCCGGGCTGGAGCCGTTGTCCGAGGTGGTGGCGGCCTACACGGTGACGGGGGCGGCGGATGCGATCGTGCATCTGCGGGCGGGGGGCATCGCGCATCTGGAGACCGCGCTGGAACGGCTACGGGCGGTGGACTTCGTGGACCGCACGGTGTCCACCGTGGTGCTCTCCACTCTCCTGGAGCGCATGAGCGGCGTGGGAGGCCGGCAATCTGCTCCACACTCAGCACCATGACTGTGCTCATCGACCAGCGGGGCGGCGTCGCCGTGGTGACCGTGTCCGATCCGGCCCGCCGCAACGCCCTCACCCAGGAGTTGTCCGGCCGACTCGCCCAGGCCGTCGCCACCTGCGACCGCGACGAGTCGGTGCGCGCGATCGTGATCACCGGTGCGCCCCCGGCGTTCTGTGCGGGAGGCGATCTGGGGGCGATCGCCGCCGCTGGTGAAGCGGGCTCAGTGGCCGACATGCACCGCATCTACCGGGGTTTTATCGCCGTCGCGAACGCCTCGGTGCCCACCATCGCTGCGGTCAACGGCCCCGCGGTGGGCGCTGGGCTCAACCTGGCACTGGCCTGTGACCTGCGCCTGGTCGGCCCCGGAGCCCGATTTGACGCTCGCTTCCTGCAGTTGGGCATCCACCCTGGCGGCGGCATGACCTGGCTGGCCCAACGCGCCGTCGGCTCGCAGGTCGCTGCGGCGATGACCCTGTTCGGCGAACAACTGAACGCTCAGGAGGCGGTCCGAACCGGCCTGGCCTACCGGCTGGTCGACATCGGTGGGGACGATCCCCGCTCACCAGGCGCGCACGAGACGGTGGTGGCTGCCGCGGTGGCCTTCGCCCAGCGGACGGCGGCGGCGTCCCGCGACCTGGTGCTCACTACCAAGGCGACCCTGCAGGCCACCGCCAGGATGGCGGAGTACGCCGACGCGGTGGACCACGAGACCGGCCCCCAGTTGGCCTCGCTGCGCTCCGCAGCGTTCCTCCAGATGGTCAGATCCCGAGCAGGATCCCGCCCTGATGCCCGGTGATGCTCGGTAGGCGAACGGATGCGGTGAGCGGGTGAGTACGGACCTGGTAAGCCCTGGGTGACCTCATGCGGATGAGGATTTCCTCATCTGCCACTCAGCTGAGGGTCATCTGGGATGCACATCGTGGCACGGTGACTACGGTCTGGCGCGCACCGGTGGACGCCGGTCTTGCCCTGCTCACCGGTGGATCGGCGGGTGAGCTGATGGCCGCGGTGCTGTCGGCCGTGGACGGCCGGCTGCTGCGCTGGACCTCCCGCCAGGTGGACCACCAGCCGGGCCGCCGGACCACGGTGAGCTACTCGGCGCGGGTCCGGTGGCCCGACGGGTCGGTGACCGGCGAGACGCTCGGCGCCTCCTCCGGCCGGTTACCGGAGGGTGTGGCCCGGTTGAGCGACGGTGACACCGAGGTCGGTATGTGGCGCTTCCCGTTCGATCCGGATCTGCCCGCGCTTCCGGCGGCATGCGACCACGAACGCATGCGGAAATTGGTGCAGGGCGCAGGCCTGGGGAAAGGTGAGGGAACAGTACGGCTGCGGGTACGGGCCTACCGGCCGCGCCGCCGCGCTGTCATCGAGGTCACCGCATCCGGCGGGGGCAGGGTGTTCGTCAAGGTCGTCCATCCGCATCGGGCGCGTGAGCTGCGCGACCGGCATCGACTCGCCGGTGCGGAGGGGGCCGCGGTGCCCGCGGTGTTGGGCTGGACCGAAAACGGGCTGTTGGTGCTGGACGCGCTGCCCGGGCGCACGCTGCGTGAGGTGTTGGTGGCCGAGGGGACGGTGCGGCTGGATCCGGAGAGCGTCATCGAGACGCTGGACAGCCTGTCGGACACGCTGGCCGTAGGTGATCGGCGGCGCACCTGGGGGCAGCGAGCCGGCCACTACGCCGGGGTGATCGCCGCGGCAGCGCCGGAGTTGGGGCTACGGGCTCAGGCCGTGGCCGATGCCGTCGATCATGACGCCCCGGAGGGGCCGGACCTTCCGGTGCACGGTGACCTGTATGAGAGCCAGCTGATGATGCACGGCGACCGGGTGAGCGGGCTGCTGGATCTGGACAGTGCCGGGCGGGGTGAGCGGCTGGACGACGCCGGGTGCTTACTGGCGCATCTTTCGGTGCTCGCCCAGCTGCACCCGCGCCGAGCGGATGAGATCCACCGGCTGGGTGCGGGGCTGGAGCGACGCTTCGCCGGCGACCTGGGGCGGGCCGCGTTGGCTCGGCGGACCGCGGCGGTGGTGCTGTCCCTGGCGACCGGGCCGCATCGGGTGCAGGAGCGGCAGTGGCGGCTCAAGACCGAACTCCGGATCGCGCTCGCCGAACAGTGGCTGCGCTACGGCTCGTCATCCACCGCTGGCCCTCCCAGGTGAAAGGTCCTTCATGGACTGCCCAGGGCTGCCTTCATATCCGCAGGCGATCGTGGGACTACCACTCCAGAAAGGATAGTGACACCATGAATATCAAACGGCCATGGATTGTCGTAGGCGCCACGCTCGCAATAGCCGGCTTTGGCACTGCGGTCGCAACAGCCGCCGACGACACCGACAACACCACTGACCTCGCCCTCAACGACTTTCGGCCCGCGTCGGTGTCCCAATCGGTCGGTGACAACGCCGACGACCGCGGCACCGCACTGGCTGACAGCTCCCCGGAATCGGCGGACTCCCCAGCCGAGTCGCCCTTCGATTCGGCCAATTCCGCCACGGATTCGCCGAACAACAGCCCCGCCGGTAGCGCGGGTAGTGCAGGCAGCAGTGGGAGCGCGGACAGCTCCGACTGACGTTCCCGCGACCGAGAAGAGAAGACAGGGTGTGGCCATGAAGTTCGACTCCCGGTTGACAGTCGTTGCGGCCGCACTCGCTCTGCCGCTGGGCGCCGCGCTGGCCAGCTATGCCCTCGCCGACGATCTGGATCCACCCCACGTTCCGGCGCAGGTGCAGATCGGGGAATCGAGTAGCCGGATGTCGGAAACTCCCCCGCCCACCAGCGTGGCGTCCGGGCCGTCCAACGCGCCCACCGGGGCGCCGAGTGCTCAAGCGGTACCGCCACCCCCGGTCAGCGACGATGATGACAACGAAGACGGCCGCGACGACGAAGACGACGATGACGGCGGCGGCGGTGATGACGGAGCGGACGACGAAGACGACTGAGTGGCAGGCCGACCCGGCCACGGTCGAGCTGGTCGTCCCCGTTGCCGCACCAACCGGCACGGACGCCTCGTCCCGTACTCGTCGTGGTATCGCGGCTCGCGTCCGGATCATGGGCTGGCTGATCCTGCTGATGGCGGTGGTGCTGCTCTCGGTCACCGTGGTGACCCGCAACCTGCTGCTCCGGCAGGTCGAGGTCACCGCCACCACCGCACTGGAACAGGAGGCACGGGAGTTCTCCGGTGTGGCCGCCTCGGGGGTGGACCGCGCCACCCGCCAGCCCTTCCGCAACGTCGAGGAACTCCTGCGCAACCACCTCCAGCGGCAGTACCCCGCCAACGAGGAAGTGATCGTGGCCGCGTTCCGCGACGTCGCCGGGTTTCATGTGTTGCACCAGGACCGCGAAATGCCGTTGCGGCTGCACGAGCGGCGCGACATCCTCGATCCGGTCCTGGCTTCGCCGGCCAGCAGCGGTGCCGTGGCGACCGACGCGGGCGAGATGCGCTGGGTGAAGGTCGACGTGAACAGCCCCGCCGACCCCGGCGGGCAGGGACTGTTCGTGGTGGGTTACTTCCTGGCCGGCGACCGAGCCGAAGTGGATCGAACGATCCGGACCCTCCTGCTGGTCAGCCTGCTGGGTCTGCTGCTGACCGCCGGCGCATCGTGGCTGATCGCCAGCCGGATCCTGGCGCCGGTTCGGCTGGTGCACACCGCCGCCGCGCAGATCACCGAACAGGACCTCACCCAGCGCATTCCCGTCGAGGGCAACGATGAGTTCGCGGCGCTGGCCGAGCAGTTCAACGCCATGCTCGACCGGTTGGAACAGGCATTCGCCACCCAGCGGGAGTTCCTCGACGACGCCAGCCACGAGCTGCGGACCCCGATCACCATCATCCGCGGGCACCTGGAACTGCTGGACCCGGTGACCAGCGAACCCGCCGAACGGGTCGCCGTCGTGCGGCTGTGCACCGACGAGCTGGACCGGATGAGCCGGATGGTGGAGGACCTGCTGCTGCTGGCCAAGGCCGAACGGCCGGACTTCCTGCGTCCCGAGCGGGTCGAGCTGGCCGAGCTGACCAGCGACGTGGACGCCAAGGTGCGCACGCTCGGTGATCGGTGCTGGCGGCTGGGAGCGATCGGCGAGGGTGTCGTGACGGTGGATCCGCAGCGGGTGACGCAAGCGATGGTGCAGCTGGCGCACAACGCGGTACAGCACACCGAGGCCGGACAGGAAATCCTGATCGGCTCGGCGCTGCACAACGGCCGGGTGGCCTTCTGGATCACTGATCACGGGCCGGGGGTATCACCGGCAGATGCCAAGGTGATCTTCGAGCGGTTCTCCCGCGGCTCCACCGGCGGCAAGCGCGGCCATCGCGGTGGCGCCGGGCTGGGCCTGGCCATCGTGCGGACCATCGCCGAGGCGCATCACGGTGTCGTCAGGCTGATGCCGACTCCCGGCGGTGGGGCCACCTTCGGCATCGAACTCCCGGCGCACCTGGACCGGCCGACATGAGCCGGATCCTGATCGCCGAAGACGAGGACCGGATCGCCTCGTTCGTCCGCAAAGGCCTGTCCGCCAATGGTTTCGCCACCACGGTCGTCGCCGACGGACTCGCCGCGATCGAGGCCGCCCGCACCGGCGGGTTCGACCTGGTGATCCTCGACATCGGCCTGCCCGGCCAGGACGGCTTCAGCGTGCTCCGCGCCATGCGTCAGGCCCGGGTGGACACCCCGGTCATCATTCTGACCGCCCGCGACTCCCTCACCGACACCGTCGCCGGCTTGGAAGGCGGCGCCGACGACTACATGACCAAACCGTTCCGCTTCGAGGAGCTGCTCGCCCGGGTGCGACTACGGCTACGCCGAACCGACAGCACACCCGAGGCCACCATGCTGTGTATCGGCGAGCTCTCCCTCGACCTGCGCACCCGCATCGCCCGCGTCGGCGAGCGCACCGCCGAACTCACCGCCCGCGAATTCACGCTCCTCGAACTGTTCCTGCGCCACCCCGGCCAGGTCCTGTCCCGCGAGCAGATCCTGTCCCACGTCTGGGGCTACGACTTCGACCCCGGCTCCAACATCGTCGACGTCTACGTCCGCGCGCTGCGCCGCAAACTCGGTCCCGATCACATCACCACCGTCCGCGGCATGGGCTACGCCATCGGCCGCTGACCAGTGCCCGCCACAACGCAGACTCTCCGCGCAGTCCTGAGGGAGGACTCGATGAGCAAAAAGTATGACGACAAAGAAAGGACGTAGGCAAAGCGAGGCTCCCGCGATCGCGACTCGACCCCGAATAGCGGACCCACATAACGAGGTCACGGTCAAGGGTAGGATTGCACAAGGAGTCAACAACCTGAGCAACGCCCCGGCCCGCTCTCAAACCGCCTTGGCGCTTGCGGGTGTGCAGTTACTATTGCCGACATGCAGTCAGCCATGACACGATACCCGCCCGTAACTCGCCAGCGGCCCCTGTCTGACGCTCCGAATCGATCAGTCACTGCCCGTATCCATCGCAGGTCTCATCGCCTGGGTACCGCATCGTAGACGGCAAGACGCGGTACAACCTGTGCGCTGCCGAACCAGGAGATGGTCACGCCCATCTTCTTGTTCCCCGACCGTTCGCGACGACGAGGAGTCCACTATGCCCTGGTCCCGTACGATCTTCTGCGCTCTGGTGGCCCTTGTGGTGCTGCCCATGGCGTGCTCGTCCCCTGCCAGGGCTCCGGATGAGACGCTGCGGATCAGCGGTTCCACGACGGTCAACCCGGTCGCCGCAGACGCCGCCATGGTATTGCGTGAGCGCACTGGCCAAGCCATTACCGTGGACACTCAGGGAGGATCAGCGGGGGGTCTGGCCCAACTATGCTCGGGCGAGATCGACATCGCGATGAGCTCGAAGCCGATCGCCGATTCCGACCGGGAGCAGTTCCCCGGTTGCGACCATCAGCCGGTCAATATCGGTGAGGATGCGGTCGGTATTGTGGTTCGTCGGGAAGTATACGACGCGGGCGTTCGCAGCCTCAATCGCGAGCAGGCTCGGGGAATCTTCGAGGCACGGATCACCAACTGGCGCGAGCTGGGTGGTCCGGACATCGATATCTTCGTCTACGACAAGGAACCGGGCCGTGGCACCCGGGAGATGCTCGACCGGTTCCTCTACGGGCCCGACGGCAAGGCGCCGCCACCGCCGGATTCCGACCGCTTCGCCATCGTCGGGGGTAACGAGGAGACCAGGGCCAAGCTCCTGTCTACCCCCGGGTCGGTCGGTCCGCTGTCCACCTCGTTCGTCACCGACCATCCCGATCTCGCCGTGGTGGCATTGGAAGATATAGCGGCGACCCCGGAGACGGTGGCCAGCGGCGCGTATCCGATGGCTCGGCCGCTGTACCTCGTCACCGACGGCCCCCCTACGGCCCGAGCTCGGGAGTTCATCGACTACGTCCTCTCACCGCAAGGACAGCAGCTGCTCACCCGGCACGGTTACCTCACCGTGGCGGAGCTAGGGCGCTGATCCGTGGCTACGACTGCGGCTGCCCATCCCCGGCTCCGTCCCCGGTCGCTGCCATGGCCGGCCGCACTCGCCGCCGCGGCCGGGATCGTCGCACTGGCCGCGGCGTTGGCGGTGATCGCCTTCCTGCTCGAAGGGGTGTACTCGGGGCCGGTTGACTGGCTCCGATTGCTCACGTCGCCGGTGTGGGATCCACCCCGGGGCGACTTTGGCGCGGCGGCCATGGTGTGGGGCACTGTCGCGGTGTGCGCGATCGCGCTGCTGATCGCCACTCCGCTCGGTTGGGCAGCAGCGATCGGGCTCACGGAGCTCACCCCCATCCGGCTGGCGCGAGTGCTGCGAACCGGGGTGGAGCTCCTTGCCGCGATCCCGTCCATCGTCTACGGACTGGTCGGCATCGCGGTGGTGCGCCCAGTGGTGAGCACGGTGTTCGGCACGCCGGGAGGTGATGGGCTGCTCACCGCAGGGGTGGTGCTCGCGGTCATGGTGCTGCCCACGGTGGTCGCGGTGAGCGTTGATGCGCTCGCCGCGGTCCCGCAGGAGAAGCGCGAGGCCGCCGCCGCGCTCGGCCTTACCCGCACTGAGGTGATCCGCTCCGCCGTGCTGCCCGAGGCACGGTTCGGTATGCGAGCCGGGGTGCTGCTGGGATTGGCCCGGGCGCTGGGCGAGACGATCGCGGTATTCCTGGTGATTGGCCGCGCCGACGGGCGGTTGCCCGCACCGGCTGATGTACTCACCGCGTTGGTGCACCCCGGCCAGACCCTGAGCACCAAGCTCGGTGGACCGGAACCTGTGCTCGCGGGAGCTGCGGGAGCGCATCAGGCCGCTCTGTCGGCCCTGGGATTGCTGCTGTTCGTCCTGGTCGCTGTGATCACCGTTGTAGGGCTGCGCTTGCCAAGACGGACCGGCCGGGGAACACGCTACAGCCGCCTGCGGCCGAGGCTGCGGGGGCGCCATATCCGCGACCGGGTCGCCATTTTCGCCCTGCGAGCAGCGGTGGCGGTGCCACTGCTACTGGTGACGGGGATACTCGGCGTGATTGCCGTGCGCGGAGCAGCGGGATGGGATCCACAGTTCTGGCTTGAACCGCCCACCGGTGCAAGTGGCGGCGGGGTCCGCGACCAAGTTCTCGGCACGGTGGTACTGGTTTGGGGAACAGCGATACTGGCCGCTCCGGTCGGGCTCGGGCTCGGTCTGTTGATCGCCGAATACGCCGGACCTCGCGCGGCCAGGGGTCTGCGCACGGCAACGGTCACGCTCGGGGGGATCCCCTCGATCCTGCTCGGCCTGGTCGTCTACGACCTTGTTGTCCGCACGCTGGGATGGGGCAAGAGCTGGCTCGCGGGCGTGCTGGCGCTGACTGTTCTGGTGGTGCCGGTGGCCGCCACGGTCACCGCCACCCGGTTGGCGGCACTGCCGCCGGCGCGTCGGGAGGCAGCGCTGGCGCTCGGACTCGGTCGTGCCCAGCTCGCCCGCTCGGTCCTCGTCCCCTGGGCCGCCCCAGGGCTCCTCACCGGCACGCTTCTCGGGCTGGCCAGGGCTGCTGGGGAGACCGCTCCGCTGCTGTTCGCCGCCACGGTGTTCGCCGGAGTATCCGGGTTGCCGACCGGGATCATCAATGCTCCAGTGGTTGCATTACCTACCCATGTGTTCGCCCTCGCCCAGGACGCCGCCGATCCCGCCGCACTCGACGCTGCATGGGGCGCGGCGCTTGTGCTCGTGTTGCTGGCCGCATTGTTGTTGCTGGCCGCCGTTCCCGCCCGGCGCCGCATGGAGACCGATCCGTGAGGAGACCGACCCCTTGACTGCCCTCGCCCTGTGCCGCCTGTCCGTCCACCACGCCGGTCGCGCTCTCGTCGGCCCGCTCACCTTGCAGCTGCCAGCCGGACAGACCCTCGGGTTGCGGGGCCGCTCCGGTGCCGGCAAATCCACCCTGCTGCGGGCCGTGGTCGGTCTACTGCCACCCGGGTTGGAAATGCAGGGCGAACTCGAAGTGCTGGGCAGCGCCGTACAGTCCTGGAGAAAGGGTGATCCGCGCTGGTCAGGATTGCGGTCCAGAGCTGCGCTGGTCGGGCAGACTCCGGTGGTCTTCGCCGGATCAGTACTCGCCAACGCTGCGTTCGGACTACGCCACCTCATCGGCGGCAGGCGCAGGGATCTCCATGATCGGGCCTGCGCGGCCCTGGTCGAAGCAGGACTGTGGGACGAGGTCGCCAACCGGCTGGACGAGCCCGCCCACACCCTCTCGGTCGGCCAGCGTCAGCGGCTGTGCCTCGCCCGCGCACTCGCGCTGGACCCGGCGTTGTTACTGCTCGACGAGCCGACCAGCGCCCTGGACGACGCCGCCCGGGACGTCGTGGAAGCGGCGGTCGCCGGCTTGGTCACCCGGCGCACCGTGGTACTGGTCTCGCACGACGCCGAGCAGCTACAGCGGCTGTGCGGCCGTATCATCGATCTCGACGCCGACTCCGACAGCGCGCGGTTGGCCCTGCTCAATCCGACATGATCGCTGGCATATAGGCCTGTCGAATGTCGTATTGTATCGACATCTCTCGATATGGAGGCGGGATGACTGCTACCCGGGGATCCGACGACGTTGCGCGGACCGAGATCGATCAATATTACCGAGATAAGGCTGCTCTGGCCGAAACCGGAACCTCGTGTTGCGGCACCGACGCCGGCTTGCAGATTGCATTCGGGGCCAGCCAATACGACGAGGCGAGTGCCGCAGAAGTACCCGATGAGGCGCTGCTGGCAAGTTTGGGTTGTGGGAACCCGATCGCGGTGGCCGAACTCGCTGCTGGGGAGACAGTGCTTGACCTGGGATCGGGTGGCGGGCTAGATGTGATCCTCTCTGCCAAGCGGGTCGGCCCGGCTGGCCGCGCCTTCGGAGTGGAGCGCCTGGCCGAGATGCGCGCGCTCGCCGAGCGCAACGCCGCGGCGGCTGAGGTGGACAACGTGGAGTTCCTCGCCGGGGACATCGAGAACATCCCGCTGCCCGACGGGGCAATCGACGTGGTCATCTCCAACTGCGTGGTCAACCTGTCCCAGGACAAGCCGGCCGTGATGGCCGAGGTGTTCCGGGTGTTGCGTCCGGGCGGGCGGATCGGGATCGCCGATGTGGTGGCCGAGGATCAACTCTCGATAGCCGATCGCGCAGCCCGCGGCAGCGCAGCCGAGTGCATTGCTGGGGCGCTGACCTTCACCGAGTATCGCGAGATACTCACCGGAGTAGGTTTCACCAACGTCGAGGTCACCGCGACCCACGAGGCCGCCGACGGGATGCATGGCGCGATCGTGCGCGCCCGCCGCCCAGTGCCCGAACGCCTGGTATAGCTCGGATCAGCGAGCGCCGGGGAGCAGGTCGATGTCTACCTCAATCCCGAGCTGGTCGCGCCACTGATTGATCAGCCGGACGGCCCGGCGTCGAGCGGCGGTGGACAGGTTCGGATGGCTACTGACCGCGAGCGTCCACAGCTCCACCGGGTGCGCGCCCTTGCCGAGCTTGCCGTCGAGGGACTCCATCCCCAGCTCGACAGTGTGCATCCCCTGGGTCAGGACGTGGCGGACCGGTTCGTGAATGAACACGGCGAAGTACAATCCGTGCCGACGAGCCTGCGCATAGTTCATGCCGACCACTCGCATGTGCAGGCGGCCGGTGAACGGATAGGCCAGGGCGAATGCATCGGTGGTGCCGTCACGATGGGCCCGGAAGCACAGCGCTTGCTCGGCGAGTGGTCCTGAGATGCACAGCCGGAGGTAACTCGCCGCGGCGCCCGAGTCACCGTCGTGCCCATGGTGCGCCTGTACCGACCCGAGTAGCGGCGCCATCGTCATGATCTGGTCGGCCGCCTTGACCACATCGAGCGTGTAGCCGCTGGCCCGCACGCGTCTGAGGTCCGACCGGATCCGCTCGCGGCGACGGCGTCCCAAGGTGAACAGGTAGTCCTCGTAGCGACTTGCGGTTGCGGAGCTCTCCCCCGCTTCCGCAAAGGCTTGGGGAAGAACGATCTCGGCGCGCATGTCGGTCAGCACCGCGATCGGATCGGCGCCCACGCTGCGGGCGACCTCGCTGAGCTCGATGGCCGCACCGCGCTGCAGATAGGGCACTGCCACGGTTTCGGCCCCGACAGTGGCGGCCAGGTCCATGATCCCGCTCCACAGGGAGATGAGGACCGTCCGGCGGGTCACCGAATCAAGATCAGAATCGACGAGTACGCCACCGGCGTAGCCCGCCGGGCCGCCCACGCTGAGCTGCAGCCCCCACGGCGCCGGCTCGCCCGCAACCGCGGTGCTCACGACCATCTCCCCGCGGCGTCCGCCAGGGTCGCCGGTGTCATCGGTCAGCAGCTTCGACAAGTCGTAGCGGGGGTTACCCGTACCTGGCTGCACCACATAGCACGGCGCGGCCGCGAGCAGTCCGTCGGGGAGGTCGGTTGCGGTGACAGTGACGACTCGCGGTGTGGTGTCGTTGTACCGTTCCCACACTGACAGCCACCCGTGGCTGGAATAGAAGCCGACCTCGGCAGCGAGTGCATCCCAGCGTTGCGGGTCGAAGCCCGCGAGTCCTTGCCGGGTTGTGACCGCAAACTGGGCCGGGGTGGCCGTCCGCTTGCCCGCACCGGCCATCGTTTCGTCCCTGGTCACAGGAACGGGATGAGCGCGTAGCCGACAGCGATGGCTCCGAGCAGCCCGGCGGCGAGGTACACCAGAAACACCCGGTTGTTGACCACGCTGCGCACGGCGATCATCGCCGGAACGGTCGTCACGGCACCGCCGAGCAGGAACGTCACCGCGGCTGGGCCGGACATCCCCTGGTCCATGAGGCCCTGCACCACGGGGATCGCGCCGACACCGTTGAGGTAGAGCGGGATGCTGACCAGCGCTGCCGCCGGGATCGCCACGAGCTCGTGGCCGGCGCCGAGCACCACCGACACCAGGTCTTGCGGCACGTAAAGGCTGATGGCGACGCCGGCCGCGACCGCGCCGACGAGCCAGAGGCCGAGGCTCTTGGTGTCAGCCCACATGTCGCGCAGGAACTGCCCTAAACGAAGGTGACGCAGGTCGGCGAGCAAGATCGTTCCCATCGGCCGGGAATCGACCTTTGCCGCTCCCGAGCAGGACGAGCCTTCCGCTGGGAGGGCAACGTCACCGCCGCTCGCCGGGCCCGTATCGCTGCCCCCCGCGGTGACCGCGACGGACACCGGATGGGGCGAGCAACTCGTCGCGACCGCAGTCGCCGAGCAGGAAGGCGCCGAAACGTTCTCCTCCCGCCCACTACGCAATACGTTGGCAAAGGCGCCACGGTGCTCGAAGGCCAGCACGATCAGTCCCGTGCCGACGCTGAGCACGACGGCGCCGATCAGCCGGGCCAGCGCAATCGGGATCCCCAGCGCCGCGGCCGAGAACGCAAAGATCTCCGGGTCCATGGTCGGCGAGGCGATCCAGAAGGCCATGACAGCAGATAACGGTACTCCCGAGACCAAGAACCGGCGGATGATCGGGATGACGGTGAACGAGCAGAACGGGCTGAACGCGCCGACAGCGCTCGTCAGCAGCACTGCCCGGATTCCGTTATTACGGAAAACTCGCTCAGCGACGATATCGAGCGACATTCGATTGAGTACTGCGCTCAACGCAATCGCCACCACGAACCACGGAAGCAGGTGTAGGAAATCCTCGACGAACTGCGCAAAGAAGGTAAAAAATTCCGCCATTCCTCATCCTCTCATCCGGAAGCCGCTCCACAAGCTCCTCCGGGTCATGCACCACGCACATACCGCACTGTTCGGGGTGTATGTCGGCCTGCAGGTCTGCGACCGGACGAGAGCATCAGCCGGCTCCCTGGCGGCGGTCAGGCGCGGTTGTGTCGACGCCGGACCGAGTACTGATCATCCATCGGGGTTCGGTAACCGGGGGGGAGGGCAGCTGCCCCAGGATGGTCTGGGCCGCGGTAGGAAAACGGGTCAGGCAGTTGATGTTGAGCGCGTAGAATACCGAGGTGCCGGCGCGCCGGCGCAGCACGAACCCGACCTGGTGCAGAACCTTCAGGTGGTGCGAGGCCGTCGGTTGGGCTATCCCGACCGCTGTGCTGATCTCCCCGACCGACAGTTCAGCCGCCCGGGTGGCCAGCAGGTTCAAGATGAGGATACGCGTGGGGTCGGCCAGTGACCGGAACCATGACGCGTAGGTTTCCGCGTCTTGTCGATCGACGACGCCGTCCTGGCTCGCGCGGGCGCCGTCTGTGTCCACGGCGCTCATTATGAGCCTGACGGAGCCGACCGGCGCGGGTACCACCTGGGAAGTCGCGGCTACCTGAGCCATCATGGGCACCTTATCGATGGTTGTCAATAGACCGATTTATACTGTATTTATTGACGTATGTCGAGTCACCGATTTAGCTGGACAATGTCATCTACGACGACCGGTCAGCCTTCGTGAGGGGGAGTCGCCATGAGCACGACGTCTGTTCTGGTCGTCTCGTCGTTCGAAGCCGAGCTACAGCCGTTGGCGGCTGCCTGCGCCGCCGCCGCAGTGCGCGATGCCGGTGCGGAGGTTCGCGCGTGGGATGCCCACCTTGCCCCCGACGCAGCGCCGGCTGGTGACGACGGGGTGGTGCTGTTGTCGGTGCAGCAGTTCGAGGGCTTGCAGCGTGGCCTGGACCTGGTTCCGCAGCTACGCCCACGCGCCCGCAACCTGGTGGCGTTCGGGCAGTACGCCCAGCTCAACGCCCGCGCGTTTCTCGAAGCCGGGGTCGACGGAGTCTTGCTCGACGAGCCTGAGCGCTGCGCCAAGGAGTTGGCCACGACTGCGGTTGACGGCCAGGCCCTCTCGACGTGCCCGGGGATGCTGACCGGGTCGTCGGTGACCCCGAAGGGCCCCCGGCAGCGGCTGAGCTGGTCCGTCCCGGCCCGAGACCTGTTCCCCGACCTGGTGCATTACCCCGCCCACCACACGACCCTGGGTCTGATGGGCAACCTGGAGTTGTCTCGAGGCTGTCACCACCGCTGCACCTACTGCTCGGTCTTCGGAGCCTACGACGGCGGCATCGTCCCGATCGAGATCGAACCCGTAGTGGCCGACGCGATCGCGTTGGCTGACGAGGGCATCAGGCATTTCTGCTTCATCGATGCGGAGTTCTTCAACTCTCGACGCCTGGGCCTGCAGGCAATCGAACGCATCACCGACGCGGTCGGCCCGTGCACCATCGAGTTCACCACACGCGTCGACCACATCCTCGACTATGTACCCGAGCTCGAACGGCTCCGGGACCTAGGGCTGGCCCGCATCACCACAGCGATGGAGTTCCCTTCCGACCGCATGCTGCGGATCTTCGACAAGGGCATCGGCCTGGCCGATCTCGAGAACTGCATCGCCACCGCGCACCAACTCGGGATAACCTTGAACCCGACGTTCATTCCGTTCAGCCCCTGGGTCGACTACGACGAGCTGCTCGGTTTCGAGGATTGGCTGGTGCGCACCGGACTGGCGGCTACCACCCACCCTACTTCGCTTCAGACCCGCCTACTGCTGTTCAAAGGTTCCCCGCTGCTGCGCTCACCGTGGATCAGCGATATCCCGCTCACCGATGCCGGCTTCCACTTCGAATGGCTGCACGAGGATTACCGCGTGGAGCAGCTCTGGCAGCAGCGGCGCTCCGACGCCGAGGGGGCCGGAGCGGTGCGCTGCTGCGTGAAGTGCTGAGCGCCGCCGTGTCTGGTACTGCTCGCCCGCGCATCGTCACCGCCCAGCCGGGGCCTGGAGCCATCCATCCCGCCACTCTCGCCGAAGCCCGCGAGTCATTCCTCTATGTCGATCCCGTCTGGCTCGCCGCCACCGACCATGCCCTGCCGGGCATGACCCCGTTTCACACCGTCGCCCGCCGCCGCGACGATGAACACGCCGTCCTACCCGCCTACCTGGTGACCGATCCGGCCCTGCCGGACGTCGATCCGCTGACCTACCTCCAGGCCGGCCCCGTGGCCCCCGGCCAGTGCGGGACCGGCGGTTGCGGCGCGATCGAGGGCATTGTGGCGGCCGACCTGCTGCCGGCAATCGTCATAGGGTCCCCACTGGGGTTCCACACTGAGCCGTTCTTCACCTTCTGGAACGAACGTCTGCTGCCGGACATGGTCGCTGCCACCCTTGACGCCGCCCGCGATGTCGGCGCCAAGAGCGTACTCGCGCCCTGGATGAGCCAACGCCTGACCGGCGTTGACCTGGGCGGCGAACTGCGCCGAGCCGGAGCGGCGCAGACCTTCTGGGGCAGCGACGAATACATCCCGCTGTCCGCGGCCTCTGCTGAGGCGCACCTGGCGGGGATCCCGCGCAAGCAACGCCAGCGCCTTACCGGTGACGCGCGGCGCCTCTCCGAGACCGTGGCGCTGCGCACCCTGACGGGCAGCGACCTCGGCGAGGTGCTTCCCCCCCTCGCGACGCTGATCGCGGCGACCTACCAGCGCCACGGTACCCCGCTCACCGCCGACGCCCTGCTCGCCGCCTGCACCGCCCTGCTACCGACGAGCGACATGCGGGCGATCTGCGCTTTCACTCCCGACGACGGACGACTCCTCGGCGGGCATATCCTCTTTTATCGCCATCCCCGCCTGTACGCCAAATGGGTCGGCGTTGACACCGACGTCGCAGGCACCGGTCTGTACTTTGCGCTGGTCATCGAAGCCGCCATCGCACTGGGCTACGAGCTGGGGGCGCTCAGCCTCGAACTCGGCGCCGGCGCCTACGAGGCCAAACGCCTGCGCGGATCACTGTCCCGGGTCAAGAACACCGCTCTGCTGGCTTTCGATCCCGCCGTGCTGTCCGCTTGCCTTCCGCTGTTCACCGAGTTCGGTCGCAGCCGCCGCGCCGCCCAGAACAGCACGACCTCTCCCCTGAGCGACCTGGAGCTGGCGGCGGCGGACAGCGGCGGGCCGAACGGTGCTCCGTGCTGCTCGGACTGACGACCCAGCGCGTACACCAGCACGACCTCAATACTTGTCCCGATCTGCGGGGAGCTCGTCATGACCATCCGTTTCATCGCCCTGAGCGGTTTCCTGGGGGCCGGCAAGACGACCGCGATGCTGGCTGCGGCGCGTGTGCTGGACGCCGGTGGTCACCACGTCGCGGTCATCACCAACGACCAGGCCGACGACCTTGTCGACACCGCCGTCGCCGCCCGCCAGACCGCCACCGTTGGCCAGGTCAGTGGCGGCTGTTTCTGTTGTCGCTTCGAAGACCTGATGGACACCGTCACTACGTTGATCGATCGCGACGGCGCCGACACCGTCATCGCCGAATCCGTGGGTAGCTGCACCGACTTGCAAGCCACCGTCGTGCGGCCGCTGATGAGCCACTACGCCGACACGTTCGCGGTCTCTCCGCTGACCACCGTGGTCGATCCCAGCCGCGCGGTGGCCTTCGGAAAAGCCTGGCGCGCCGGCGCCGAGAGCGACTTGGCTTACGTCTTCCGCCAGCAACTGCTCGACGCCGAGGTCATCGTACTCAACAAGATCGACCTTTACCGCCCCGAACTGCTGACGAACGCCCGCCAGGCCATCGAGGCCATGGCCCCCGGCCGGCCCATCGTCGATCTCAGTGCCCGCGGTGGGGACGGCCTCGACGACCTGCTCCAGGTGTGGACCCGGGACGCCATCATCGGCCAAGACCTCGATATCGACTACGACCGCTACGCCGCGGCCGAAGCCGAGCTGGCCTGGTGCAACACCACTGTCACCCTCACCGCACCGGGCGGAATCGACATCAATGCCTGGACCAGTGACCTGCTCGACCGCATCTCCCACGACTGCGCCTCCCCCGAATACACGATCGGGCATGTCAAGGTCTTCACTACCACTCCCTCGGGGGTCGTGAAGGGTGCAGTCACCGCGTCCGGCGACCCCGCCAGCCTCGACCAGACGACAGTTGATCGTCCGGTCAACGCCGCCACCGCCACGGTCAACGCGCGAGTCGAATCCCCACCCGCTGCCCTCGACACGCTGATCCTCAACGCCATCGAACAGGTCAGCGCTTCTCACGGCGCGACCACCGACGTCACCCCGGTCGCCTCGTTCAAGCCCGCCTACCCCAAACCCGTACACCGTATTTCTGCGGCCGCGTTGCGAACTCGCGACGATGTAACTTAGATGACGTGCTGATCGGCGCTGAAACGCTGCTCAGCGCCGAAACTCTGAGGCTGGCGTAATCGGAAAAGAGGGGATTCGGGCCCTGCTCCGCATCGAGCAGGGTGGGGCGGCGTACCTGTGTGGTGGTAACCAGAAAGTTCGGTCATAACTGGTTGCGCAGCTGCCAAAGTTCGGGATAGAAGCGCGGTGGAAATACGCCGATGCTGCCGTTGGTGGCGCTCTCGGTGCCGATGTGGCGTTCTGCCGCCAAGACGTGCCGGGTTCGCCACAGCCACCACGATTGATCGTGACCGATCATCGCCTTGAGCAGATCCCGCTGGGCGCCGTGTTTTTCCCGGTCACGAGCGATCGCCCGGTATGCCGCGGACCGATGCTCCCGAGTGGACACGTCGAAACCGGCCTCACGCAAGACGGCCAGGAAGCCGTCCCACAGGGAGGGTTCGGCGAACCTGCGCTGCAACACCTTGTGATCGGCCACGGTGAGCCAGTCCCGGTATTGCGCATAACAAGGGTCTTTCAGTCCGGACAGGAACTCGACTTCGAT
The DNA here is from genome assembly GCA_050700515.1 of Pseudonocardiaceae bacterium. Classification (GTDB taxonomy): domain Bacteria; phylum Actinomycetota; class Actinomycetes; order Mycobacteriales; family Pseudonocardiaceae. Next base: position 2,314 of record JBOHHD010000200.1, on the reverse strand, counting down.
AAACTGCACGGACTGGGCGCGGCTCGCCGTACCCGGTGCGTTCCGGAACCGCAACAACTCCGGCGTCGTCATGCTGTCGAGCACGTCGAATTGCTCATGGAGCATGCGTTCGATCGCCCCACAGCGGGCCAAGCGGACTCGTGGCCCATAGGTTCGGCCGGCGAGCATCTCGTTGCGCGCATCGACGAGTTCGAGCAGCAAGTGCCTCAGCCACAGCTCGAACACCTGATGCACGGTGATGAACAGCAACTCCTCGGACGCGATCGGCGAGGAGCGCGGGGATGGCGGAGCAGGCAAGTTGTCCAGCTCCGGATAGCTGCCTGGTCTCATGCGGCGAGCCGCACGGGGCGCTGGGACACCATCACGCGGCTCCGGTGTCGTCAGCCGAAGCACCCACAGTCCAGCCGGTGAGCAGCCCGGGGTGCCCACCCAGGCCCACCGAGGCATCGAGAACCGTGCCGTGCAACATCGCGGCCGCCTCAGTGGTCAGCCACCACACCAACTCGGCGATCTCCGCCGGCTCGATCGAGCGGCCCCACGGCAGCCTGGCCTCCAGCTCGTGCCGCCGTGGCGCGGGGAGCTGGGCCAGCGCGCTCTCCTCCGCACTGGGCCTGGCCACCACACCGGGACAGATCGCGAAGACACCGACCGGCTGATGCGCCAGGTCGGCGGCCAGATGCCTGGTCAGATAGGCCACGGCGGCCTTGCTCATGCCATCCGCCACGTCGAAGCCGGGAGAGGCATCCACGCCACCACCGATCCCGGAGATATTGATGATCTTGCCGTAACCACGGTCGAGCATCCCGGGCAGCAGCTGTTGGATCAGCCACAGCGGACCGAGACTGTTGACCCGCAGGAATGCCGCCGCCCGCTGGTGAGCCAAACCCGTCAGTTGGCGGTCGATCGTCTGCGAACCCAGCGTGGCGCCGTTGACCAGCACATCGACCGGCCCGGGAAGCCGCATGAGCAGGCATTCATGGCTGGGCCAGTTGCCTTGATCGAACGCGAACGCCTCCACCTCCCAACCACGCGCGGACAACTCCAGCACGGTGGCGAGTGCGCGTTGCCGCCCGGACCGGTAGGTGAACCACACCCGATCACCGCTTCGGGCGAAACGCTCCACGGTGGCCTGGCCGATCCCGCTCGACCCGCCAGTGATCAGTACGTTGCGTGACATCGCCTACCCACACTCCTTCTCGGTCACCGCGGTGAGCTCCATCTGGGCGAGAACGGCATTGCCCAGCGGCTCCGGCCGGGAATCGCTCAAGTACCGACACGGAACAGGCTGACCGAGCTGACATCGGTCACGTATCGGCCGCCATGCTCGTCACCGGGCACCACCAGCCGTGGGCGGTCCAGGGCACGGCCGTCCTCCTCGAACGCCAGCAACGCCCGGGTATTGGCGAACGCCGGGTCTATCTCCCCCCAGGCCAGCACTGCTTGATAGCCATCGGTGGCCCCGACGAGCACCGCATAGCGCAGCTTGTCGTTCTTCACAGCCGGGTCGAACTGCGGCTTCGCCGAGGTGAGCACGTCGATGAGCAGCGCCCCCTGGTAACGGTGCACCTCAGGCCCACCACCGGCCAGGAAGCGCACCCGCTGCCGTTGGAGCGGGAAGTCCCGGAGCTGGTCCACAGTCAGGGTCAGCGGTGCCGCGACACGACCATCGACCACGAACGTGGGCTTGGCGGTGGTCACCGCGACAGCGGTAGTCCCCGGTCCCGCCGTGGTCACCGCCCCGGCGGATAGCAGGGGGAGGATGAGCAATGCGGCCATGAGCAGACGTGAAATGTTCGGCACTGCGGGTTCTCCTCTACGCAGAATCGGAACTCCGTCCCCGACTGTCACGCAGATGCGGACTTCAACAGAGATATTACCCTATCTTGCGGTTGACAAAATGGAGTGAGTACTGGGCCGGGGGCTCCCTGGTTGTCACCGTCGGCATCCACAGGTCAGCGGACAGTAGTGGCGACACCTGCCGATCCTTCACGGAAGGCTGTATCCGAGATAGCTGGAATGGGTGATGATGACGGGGTGCAGCCACATCGTCACAGCCACCAGCGGTTCGGGTGGTGGATCGGTACCGGCGCGGTTCTCCTCGCGGCCGGGTTCGGGCTGGTCGTCCTGCTCTGGTTACTGGCGGCTCCGGGTCCCCCCTCCTCCCCCACCGACTGGGCGAACGTGGTGGGGACACCGCTGGCGTACGTGGGACTGGTCGGGCCGGTGGTGCGGTGGATGGTGCGGCAGGCGCGGGCGGCACCCGCCATTACCTCGGATGAAACGGTGACGATCCGGCTGCGGCGGGCGGTACGGG